>NZ_RCNZ01000089.1:148734-173679 GCF_004307525.1 Pseudomonas sp. Sample_21
GCCGTGGTGAATCCCGAAACGAAAAATCAACAGCCCCTCACCCTAGCCCTCTCCCGGGGGGAGAAGGAACCGATTGGGGGATGCTTGGGAATGACGCCGACCTGAACCAGCCGTGGTGAATCCAGAAATGAAAAATCAACAGCCCCTCACCCTGGCCCTCTCCCGGAGTGAGAGGGGACTGATTGGGGGATGCTTGGGAATGACGCCGACCTGAACCGGTTGTAGTGAATCCATAATCGACTCGGTCATTCAGGTCGATGTAGGACGCGAGACACCTCGGTCGGCTCCCTCTCCCTCTGGGAGAGGGCTGGGGTGAGGGGCTTTCAGTCGGTTGGCACCATTTTGTCCAGCACGCGATTCACCGCCATCTCCGCCACCATGACAATCTGCGCGATGCCCTGCAGGGTCTTGCGCTGTGAGCCGTCCACCGAGGCGGCGTGGTTGTGCAACATGACTGTCGCCGAACCAAGGGTTTCACAGGCGTCGGCCAGCAAGGACTCGGTGTCGGCTTCGGGGTTGGCCATGTACAGCGTATTGGGGATGTACGGCGGGGCCATGAAGTCGGCGGTCGGAGGGCCGAGGTAATGGTCGAGGGCACGCTCGGCGGCTTCGTGGAATTTCTTTGAGTCGGGGGATTGGTAGGGCGATGCCGGGTCTTTGGTCGGCGGGTTTGGCGTTACTTTGAACATGAGCTGTGTTCCCGTTGTTGAGCGCCAACCCCTTGGCTACTAAACGAAAGGGAGGCGACTGTACGCAGGTTAGTAGACCGGGGAACTCAGCTTAAGCCGGCGCGCCGAAGCGCCCTACGTACAGCCACCATCAAGCTCAGATGCGGAACACCTGTGATGAATGCACGACCAGCAGAATTACCGCGGGCTACTAAACCCGATCACTGGGAATCAGTGACCCGATCCAAGTTACGCAGCAAGCCCTGGGCGCACAAGCCGGCGGATTCTGGCGCAGGCGTAGGCAGCGGCGCAAGGATTTGTAGGCTGGTGCGGCGTAACACTGGGTGTCTTTAAACACAGGCGTGGCTTGATGTTGATCGTTCCTACGCTCTGCGTGGGAATGCCTCCACGGACGCTCCGCGTTCGGCTTCTGAAAGGGACGCGGAGCGTCCCGGGCTGCATTCCTTTGCTGCGCGTGGGAACGATCAGTCAAGCCTTGGATCAGCGGGCCAATCCCGCATCCACCAGTAACTGCTCCAGCCCCAACAAATCCGGCACCTTCGCCACCTGCTCGCCCACCTGCACCGCCGCCTGCTCCAGCGCACACAACGGCACATCGACATAACTCAACTGACTGTCGAGCTTGTACGACCGAGGAATCCCCTGCACCAACAGGGCGATGAATCTCAGCTCGGGCAAGCCGCCCAGCGCATTCAGAATGACGATCCGCGCCCGTTCGCCGATGACGATTTTCTGCCCGCAGGCCGATTCGAAACTGATCAGCGGAATCTGCCGCTCGCGCCACGTTACCCGGCCCAGGTACCACGGCGGCGTGTCGAGGTCGAAGGCGCTGGCCTGGTAGTCGATCAGCTCGGCGATGGCGACATTGGGCAGGATCAGGTTGCGATCGGCCAGCGGCAGCAGCAGCCCGGTAAGCTGGCTGGTGCGCGGGTTGTGCCGGTGCTCATGCATGTTTCTTGCTCCACTGGGCGATGCTCTCCAGCAACACCGATTCCTGATACGGCTTGCCGAGGTAGTCGTTGACGCCGATGGCCATGGCGCGGTCGCGGTGTTTCTGCCCGGTGCGCGAGGTGATCATGATGATCGGCAAGTGGCGCAGGCGTTCGTCGGCGCGCACCTGGGTGGCGACTTCGAAGCCGTCCATGCGCGGCATTTCGATGTCGAGCAGCATCAGATCGGGCATGTGCTCTTCGAGCAGCAGCATCGCATCGACACCGTCCTTGGCAGTCAGCACGTTCATGCCATGGCGCTCGAGCAAACGGCTGGTGACCTTGCGCACCGTCACCGAGTCATCGACGACCATGATCAGCAGCGGCTTGTGCGGCTCGCTGTCGATCTCCGTGCGCGCCGGCTCTTGCGCCAGGCGCGCCTGCATCGCGCGGATCGGTGCGAGCAGATCCAGAATCAACACCACCCTGCCGTCGCCGAGAATCGTCGCCCCCGACACGCCCTGCACCGCCGCGAATTGCGGGCCGAGGCTCTTGACCACGATCTCGCGGGTGCCGGCCATGGAGTCGACCAGCACCGCAACATGGCGGTCGTTGCAATGCACCAGCAGCACCGGCAACGGCAGGTTCTGCCCGAGCAGTTTCGGCCGTGGCGCAGTCTTCAACAGCTCGCCGAGATAGCACAGCTCATAACGCTGGCCGCCGTATTGATAACTCGGCGGATCCTGACGGAAGTGCCCTTCCAGATCATTCGGCAACACACGCACGATGCCTTCGATGGTGTTCAGCGGAATCGCGTATTGATCCTCAGCGCACTGCACCATCAGCGCGCGGTTGACCGACACGGTGAACGGCAAGCGAATACGGAAATGCACGCCCTGCCCCGGCACCGAATCGATGCTCATGCTGCCGCCGAGTTGGCGCACCTCTTCGTGGACCACGTCCATGCCGACGCCACGCCCGGAAATCTGGGTGATCTTTTCCGCCGTGGAGAAACCCGGCTGGAGAATGAACTGCAACACATCGCGGTCGCTGATCTCGGCGTCGGGCGCCAGCAGACCGCGTTTGATCGCCTTGCGCCGCACGGCTTCCAGCGGCACCCCGGCGCCGTCATCGCGGATGTCGAAAACCATGTCGCCGCCCTCGCGCGACAGATCGAGGGTGATCTGCCCTTGCGCCGGTTTACCCGCCGCCAATCGCACCTCGGCAGATTCGAGGCCATGGTCGACGGCGTTGCGCAGCATGTGTTCCAGCGGCGCGGCCATGCGCTCCAGTACGTTGCGATCCATCTCGCCATCAGCGTTGCCGACGACGAATGCGACATCCTTGCCCAGCTCTTCGGCGACCTGACGAACGATGCGTTTCAGACGCGGCACCATGCGTTCGAACGGCACCATGCGCGTGCGCATCAGGCCTTCCTGCAATTCGGTGTTGATCCGCCCCTGTTGCTGCAACAGGTTCTCCGCATCGTGGTTGCGGCGGTCGAGGGTTTCCTTGAGGTCGAGCAGGTCCGAGGCGGATTCGAACAGCGCCCGCGACAGTTGCTGGAGCTGCGAATGGCGGTCCATTTCCAGCGGATCGAAATCTTCGTAACCGAGGCGTTCGCCATCGACTTGCTGGCGGCTGAGAATGCGTCCCTGGGTTTCGGTGTCGAGGCGGCGCAACTGATCGCGCATGCGCTCGATGGTGGTTTCCATCTCGTTGAGGGCAATCTGCGCATCGTTGACCTGCTGCTCGATCCGCCCACGAAAGATCGAGGTTTCCCCGGCCAGGTTGACCAGTTCATCGAGCAGCTCGGACGAGACCTTGACCATGTCTGCGCCAGCATCGGCGGCGGGTGGCGCTGCCTCAGGCTTGATCACCGGAGCTGGCGCCGGCGGCGCTTCAACCTGCGCGGGATGGCTGAAATTCTGGATGGCGCTGATCAGCCGATCGGCCGGTGGGCACGGTTGCCCGGCGCGCACACCATCGAGCATTTGCGCCAGCCGGTCATGGCCGCGCTGCACCAGCGCGAACAGTTCGGCGGACGGTTGCAGCGCACCGGTGGAAAGGCTTTCGTAAAGAAATTCCAGCTCATGGGCGAGGTCGCCGATCGGGCCGATTTCGACCATCCGCGCGCCGCCCTTGAGCGTGTGCAGATCGCGCAGCAGGGTTTCGATTTCCTGACGGTTGCCCGGCTCGGCCTGCCAGCGCAACAGCGCGGCGCCGGAGCTTTCGATGATGTCGAAACCTTCTTCGAGGAAGATTTCCAACAGTTCCGGATCATGCCCGGCGTTGTCGTGTTCGACCGCTGCGGGGGCAGATTCGCTGGCGGCCTGGCCCTGACGCAACTGACGGATCGCGTCGATCAGATCCTGCGCCGGAGTCAGCGCTTGATGCGCTTGCAGTTGCTCCAGCATCAGCGCCAACCGCTCATGACTGTGCTGCAACAAACCTTCGAGCGCGGCGCTGTGGTTGTAGCGTCGATCGACCAGCCCTTCGTAGAGATTTTCCAGTTCCTGGGCAAGGTCGCCGACGGCCTCGACCTCGGCCATGCGCGCGCCGCCCTTCAGCGTGTGCAAGTCGCGCTGCAATGACGACAGCGGCGCGGCGTTGTCCGGGTCCTTGAGCCAGCGTTGCAAGGCTTGCCCGGCGCTGTCGAGAATGTCTACCGCCTCTTCGAGGAAGATTTCGACGATCTCGTCGTCAGGCTCGAGGGCGGCAACCGATTGCTGCAATTGGGCGGTGGCGCTGCCCAGCTCACGAATATCGAGGGTGCGACTGCCGTCGCTGCGGATCAGGCCCATCGCCGCCGGGTCGAGACCTTCGCCGAGCAGATCCTGCAAGGCGCGAATCCGCTCCGGCTGCGGGGTGATTTCCTGGCCGGCGGCGAGTTCGTCGAGCATGTTGATCAGCGCTTCGTGGGCCAGTTGCGCTTCGTGGAAGAACCGCTCGCTGACCGCCAGGCTGCTTTCTTCCACCGCGCCATACAGGTCGAGCAAGGCTTCGCACAAGCCATCGACCGGCAGCAGATCGGCAAGATGCGCGCCTTCGCCCAGAGTGGTCAGCTCATCGAGCAAGGCGCTGAGTTCCTGACGCTCGCCGGGGTGCTGCTGCCAGCGCTGCAAGAGGTTTTCCGCGTCGAGGAGGATGTCCATGCCCTGGGCGAGGAAGTTGTTGATCAGTTGCGGATCGCGCTTGAGGCGCAGGCCGCTGGCAGCGCCATCGGGGCTCGCTTGCAGGCGTTCGGCGAGCAGCGCCTCGGTGCGCTTGATCAGCGACTGCGCACCGACAATCGGCGCCAGCGGATCGTGTTTGAGCTGACGCAGGCCGACGCGGAACAAGCCCTCGGCTTCGAGCAGCAATTCAACCTCGTCCAGATCCAGCGGCAACTGATGCGCCTTGAACTCGCGGGCCAATTGATCCAGCGAAGCCGCCAGTTCGGCCATCGGCAATACGCCGGCCATCGAGGCACTGCCCTTGAGCGTGTGCAGCGCCCGTTGCAGTTCGTCGCTGGCCGGCAACGGCACCTGTTCGGCGGCCTGATCGAGAAAACGGTTGAGGCTGGCGAGGTGGGTCTCGGCTTCTTTGCGGAAGATTTCCAGCAGCAGCGGATCGAGCGCGGCGACGTCGTCGGTGTCTTCGGCAGCCAGCGGCTCATCGCCTTTGGCCAACGCGTGGGCGCGGGCGGCGAGTTGGTCGACATCGTTGCGCTGGCGCTGACGCTGGGTGGCAAATTCGTTGATCAGCTCGGGCAGCAGCAACAGCGTGTCGCCGAGCAACTGGCGCAGCACTGCGCCGGGTTCGACGCTTTGTTCGAGCACGCGATTGAGCAGGTTTTCCACCGCCCAGGCCAGTTCGCCGAGGACCAACGCGCGGACCATGCGCCCGCTGCCCTTCAAGGTGTGAAAGGCCCGGCGCAGTTCGGTCAGCGCGGCGCGGTCCTGCGGATTGGCGGTCCAGCGCGGCAGGTATTCGTGGAGGACTGCGAGAACTTCGTCGGTCTCCTCGAGGAACACTTCGCGCAGTTCATCGTCGACCGGTTCTTCATCGGCCGGCGGCGGCATCAGGCTGTCGGGGCTGTTGCGCGCCGGCGGGTTGAGCGCCGACAGCGGGCTGGCCAGCACCTCGGCCAGCGACTGCACGACGTCAGGGTCATCGAGCGCTTGCAGATCCTGCATGAGCTGCGCTTCGCTGGGGCTGAGTACCTCATCGAGCACGGGCACTTGCGCTTCGCCGGGCTGCTCGTTGGCAAAGAAGCCGAGGCTGGCGAGGCTGTTTTGCGCGACATCGAGCAGATGTTCGGCGGGTGCCTGCGGGTCGTCGCTCAGGCGTTCGAGGTAATACTCCAGGCTGCTGATCACATCAGCCAGATGATCGAGTTGTTCCCAGCCCGGTTCGTGGGCATCGAGCATCAAATGCTCGCGAATGAAACCGTTGCAGGCCTCGACCAGACTCGCTGCGCGGGCCAGCGGAATCATCGCCAGCGCGCCGCGCACCTGTGTCAGCAGATCGGGCAGCGATTGCAGATGCTGGCGGTCCCAATCGGCGTCGATGTAATCGACGATCATGTCCTTGGCCTGTTGCAGGCAGATGCGCGCTTCCTTGATCACGATCTGATGGATCTGCGTCAGGTCGGTGGTCGGCAGGCGAGCGTCTTCGGCGCTTTGCGTCTCCACCGTGCCGACCATGCCGGCCAGCGTCGCTTCGACGTAGAGCAAGGCCCCGGCGACGTCCATGAGAATGGCGTCGTTCGGTTCGCGCTGGCCTTGGGCGAGGCTGAGCACCACTGCCAGTTGGTCGATGATGACTTTGCGCGGCTGGCCGAAACCCAGTACCGCGAGGGTGTCGGCGATCTGTCGCAGCGGCGCGAGCAGGCTGTCCAGATCCGAAGCGTGCTGGCGGTCACTGCGCACGAACAGATCGAGGCGCTCCTTGACCCGCACCAGCTCTTCGCACAGCGCCGCCAGCACCGAGCGCATGGCATCGCGGTCGGGGCCGGCGAGGCGCGCGCGTTCTTCATCGACCATCGCGCTGTCGGGCAACGCGTCGTCCAGGGAGTAGCGATCTTTCATGGTCAGCATCTGCCCGGTGGGATGTTCGGCTTTGGCAATATAGAACAACAGGCTTTTCAGCAGCTCGGCCGGCGCCGGCTGGTTGAGCCCGACGATGCCCTGCTCGAGCAGGCGCTTGAGCTCTTGGTCGGCGTCCTTGAACAGGCTGCGCAGCGCCGGACTGTTGGCGATGACGCCCTCGCGCATGCCCTCGACCAATGCCGAGGCGATTTGCCACAAAGGGCTCAACGGCGCGTCGCCGCTCAGCGCTTCGAGACGGCTGAAGACTTTGGCCAGATAGCCAAGATGCGTCTGGTCGTCCTGTTCGCGCAGCAGACCGACCAGAGCCATTTGCAGCATCTGCCGCAGTTTGCGCAGCACGTTCGGCAGATCGAGCGGTTCCAGCGCGGCGAGTGCCTCGTCGCCGAGCGGCGCCAGCTCGGGCAGTGGCGGGCTGAACAGGCTGGTTTCCGCCAGCAGGCTTTCACCGCGAGCGCTGCGCAGATCGTTGATCAGCGGCAGCACCACCAGCGGCAGGTCGCGGCGGGCGCTCTGCACGCGGTCGAGGTAAAGCGGCAATTGCCCCAAGGCTTGCAGCATCAGGTGCAGGGCTTCATCGCGGTGCGGCACGCGTTGATGTTGCAGGGCTTCGACCAGATGCTCCATTTCTTCGGCGAGCAACGCTGCGCCGTAGAACTCGACCATTTGCAGGCTGCCGTGGACCTGATGAATGTACGCCAGGCACTCGTCCAGCCCGGGGAAGGCCTGCGGATCGTCGAGCACGGCTTCGATCGCCTGATGCGCCAGCTTCAGCGTTTCGGCAATTTCGCCCTTGACCCATTCCAGGGCCACGTAGTCGTGCCGATCACCCATAACCACTCCACTCACGCTTTATCTGTCGCCGCCGGCAAGGTGAAACCGGACACCGAACGACGCAACTGACTGGCCATTTTCGCCAGATTGCCGATGCTCTCGGCGGTGGCCGTGGACCCCGACGAAGTCTGCGAGGTGATCTGCTGGATCACATTCATCGTCAGCGAGATCTGCCCGGCCGAAGACGTCTGCTGCTGCGCCGCGTTGGAAATGCTCTGGATCAGCGCCGCGAGGGTCTTGGACACGCCTTCGATTTCTTCCAGGGCCACACCGGCATCCTGCGCCAGTCGCGCGCCGCGCACCACTTCGGTGGTGGTCTGCTCCATGGAAATCACCGCTTCGTTGGTGTCGGCCTGAATCGCCCGCACCAGGGTTTCGATCTGCCGGGTCGCGGCGGACGAACGTTCGGCCAGCCGCTGCACTTCGTCGGCGACCACGGCAAACCCGCGCCCGGCATCCCCGGCCATCGATGCCTGGATCGCCGCGTTGAGGGCGAGAATGTTGGTCTGGTCGGCGATGTCATCGATCAGGCTGACGATGTCGCCGATTTCCTGGGACGACTCGCCGAGGCGTTTGATGCGCTTGGCGGTGTCCTGAATCTGTTCGCGGATGTTGTCCATGCCGTGGATGGTGTTGTGCACCACCTCGTTGCCTTTGTTGGCGATCTCCACGGAACGCTCGGCCACCGCCGACGATTCGGCAGCGTTGGCCGAGACCTGATCGATGGACTCGGCCATGTCGCTGATCGCTGTCGAGGCTTCGGAAATCTGCTGCGCCTGTTGCTCCGAGGCCTGGGCCAGATGCATGGCGGTGGCCTGGGTTTCCTGCACAGCAGCGGCAACCTGGCCGGCGGTGAGGTTGATGGTCGCCACCAGATCGCGCAATTGGTCGACGGAATAGTTGATCGAGTCGGCGATGGTGCCGGTGAAGTCTTCGGTCACCGAGGCGGTCACGGTGAGGTCGCCATCGGCGAGGTCTTCGATTTCGTCGAGCAGGCGCATGATCGCGTTCTGGTTGCGCTCGTTCTTCTCGGCGGTCTCGCGCAATTGGCGATTGGTTTCGCGGACCATCACCAGACCGATGAGGATGATCGAGGCCAGCGCCAGCAAGCCCAGCACATAGCCGCCAATGGTGTCGGTGTTGCGCCCGCCGGCCAGATGCTCGAACCCGGTGGCCAGATGCGAGGCCTCGTCGAGCAGGGTTTGCGACAGGGTGAAGATGTTGCTCGCCGATTCGCGCACCTTGAACAGCTCAGGCGAGGTTTCGAGGATTTCGTCCACCGAGCCGGAAACGAACTGGAACAGCTCGGATATTTCGCTCAAGCGCGCACGGGCGTCGCGGTCTTCGACCTGGCTGATTTTCAGCGCCGGGTTGCCCTGCAACATGCCGTTGAGCACCAGACCGAAACGCGCGGCATCACGACCAAACGCGTCGGCGGCCTGCTGCGAGTTTTCGTCACCGGCGAGCACGGTGTTGACGGCACCGAGGATGCGTTCGGCGAGCAACGATTGCCGTTGCGCCATCGCTACCTGCGCCGCCGGAGCGCCGCGCTGGAGAAGGATTTCCACGACTTTTTCGTATTCGATCTGCAACTGCGGCACGGTTTCGGCCAGCGTTGCGGCGACTTGATGCAGCGACAGCACGGTCTGTTCGCTGGTGAGGATCGCATCGGTGTTTTTCAGCAGGCGCTCCCAGTCCATCTGCACCGCGCGCATTTCCGGGCGCACGGCGACGGGTGCCGGTGGCAGGCCGGTGTTCGGGTCACCCTTTTTCAGGTAACCCCAGCGCTGGGCAAAATCGTTGCGCGCATCACTGAGCAGTTTGAAGGCGGCCGCCTTGCCCGCCGCCGCTTCGGTGGCGTTCTTGGCAATGCGTTGCGAAAGCACGCGCAGTTCGCCGGCATGGCCGATGTACTGCTTGTCGTAGTTCGCCTGGGTATTGAGGTACGCGAAGTTGGCGAACAGCAGCATGATGAACACGATCAGTGCGATAAACAGCACGATGATCTGCGCGCGACTGCGCGATGCCTCTGCCGACTTGCCTGTTTTTGCTTTTGTCATCGGTCCTCGCCTATGAAACCTGCCATGGCCCTTGTGGGAGCGAGCCTTGTGGCGAGGGGATTTATCCCCGTTCGGCTGCGAAGCAGTCGCAAAAATATCGCATGCGCTGACGGTGTCAGGCATTGCAGTTTTTGGGGCCGCTGCGCGACCCAACGGGGATAAATCCCCTCGCCACATGGCCCGCGTCCACATGGGTTCTGTTGTTCGTGCTAAAGAGCCACACCCATGAACACCGGGGATCTGGCCAGTGCGAACAGGCTGAACACCCGCCAGTTCTGTTCACGGCGGAAATAGCCTTTGACGAATTCGGCCTTGGAGCCCTGGCGCTTGCTGATCGACAGCGGCTCGAAACTGCCCTGTTCGAAATGCTGCAAGCCGATGACTTCGTCGACCATTACCCCGGCGAACACGTCTTCATGCTCCACCACCAATACCCGCCGCTGTTTGCGCAGCGGCGACAGCTCATGGCCGAAGAAGCCGCACAGGTCCATGATCGGCAGCAGCCGCCCGCGCAGGTTAGCCACACCCTTGACCCACGGCTTGACCCCGGGCAACTGGGTGAAGCGCGGTTCATGCAGGACTTCGCTGACTTCGCCCATCGGCGCCACATACCAATGCTCGCCGAGGCGAAAGCCGATGCCGCTCCAGCGATCCGGGCGCGCCGCTTGCGACGGCAGGTCGGCTGCCAGCAGGCGGCAGCGCTGGTCGATCTGCCAGAGCAGTTCGAACGCGGTCAGCGATTCGTTCATGATCGCGCGATCAGCCGTTGAGTACGTTGTTCAGGGTCTTGATCAGGGTGTCTTCGTCGACCGGTTTGGTCAGGTAATCCTTGGCGCCCTGGCGGGTGCCCCAGACCTTGTCGGTCTCCTGATCCTTGGTGGTGATGATGATCACCGGGATCTGCGCCGTGTCGGCATCCTTGGTCAACTGGCGGGTCGCCTGAAAACCGTTGAGGCCGGGCATGACGATGTCCATCAGCACCGCGTCGGGTTTTTCCTGACGGGCCAGGGCCACGCCGTCGGCGCCGTTCTCGGCCTTGAGCACTTCATGGCCGTGCTTTTCGAGCATGCCGGTGAGTTTGTACATTTCAGTCGGCGAATCATCGACGATCAGGATACGTGCCATGGTCTTCCCCATTTTTCTGGTCGACTGCCGGCCCGCTGGCCGAGCGTCACTGTGCGTGTCTTACTGCGGCAAAACGGCGGCGAAGCCCGGAACATGGGCCTGGATCGCGTTGAGCAGTTCTTCTTTGCTGAACGGCTTGGTCAGAAATTGATCAGAGCCGACAATCCGCCCCTTGGCCTTGTCGAACAGACCGTCCCTGGACGACAGCATGATCACCGGCGTCGCCTTGAAGGCGCTGTTGTTCTTGATCAGGGCGCAGGTCTGATAACCGTCCAGACGCGGCATCATGATGTCGACAAAGATGATCCCGGGATGGTGGTCGGCGATCTTCGCCAGCGCATCGAAGCCGTCGATGGCGGTGATCACTTCGCAACCGACATTCTTCAACAATGTTTCGGCGGTGCGGCGAATCGTTTTCGAGTCGTCGATCACCATGACCTTCAAGGCGCTGGACTGCTGTTCCATAAGAGGGTTCTACCGTCGCCTTTGCGAATCAAATTGTCCGTTTTGCTGTGAATAATGGCCTGAAACCCTTGAAACCCATGGGGCGGCGCGATCTGCCAGCCTTTTTAGCACAGTCTCCAGATGCAATCTATCGACGGGTTTTTCCTTGACCCGAAACCCGCCCGGCGCCACTCTGGCGGCACTTTTTCAATACCGATCCGGTAGCCAAATTTCGAGGAAAACCCAATGAGCGTTCGCGTCGGGATTGTCATGGACCCTATCGCCAGCATCTCCTATAAAAAGGATAGCTCGCTGGCCATGCTGCTGGCCGCGCAGAAGCGTGGCTGGGAACTGTTCTACATGGAACAGAAAGACCTGTATCAGGCCGAAGGCCAGGCGCGGGCGCGGATGAGCCCGCTGAAAGTCTTCGCCAACCCGGACAAATGGTTCGAACTGGACGCCGAGCAGGACAAGCTGCTGAGCGACCTGGACGTGATCCTGATGCGCAAGGATCCGCCGTTCGACATGGAATTCGTCTATTCCACTTATCTGCTGGAACAGGCCGAAGCCGCTGGCGTGCTGGTGGTGAACAAGCCGCAGAGCCTGCGCGACTGCAATGAAAAGCTGTTCGCTACGCTGTTTCCGCAGTGCACGCCGCCGACCATCGTCAGCCGCCGCCCAGACGTATTGCGTCAGTTCGCCGACCATCACGGTGACGTGATCCTCAAGCCGCTGGACGGCATGGGCGGTTCGTCGATCTTCCGCCACACCGCCGGCCACCCGAACCTCTCGGTGATCCTCGAAACCCTGACCCTGCACGGCAAGCAGCAGATCATGATTCAGGGCTACCTGCCGGCGATCGTCGATGGCGACAAGCGCATCCTGATGATCGATGGCGAGCCGGTGGACTACTGCCTGGCGCGGATTCCAGCCATGGGCGAAACCCGTGGCAACCTCGCCGCCGGTGGCCGTGGCGAAGCGCGTCCGCTGACCGAGAAGGATCGCTGGATCGCCGCCCAGGTCGGCCCGACCCTGCGCGAGAAAGGCCTGCTGTTCGTCGGCCTCGACGTGATCGGCGAGCACCTGACCGAAATCAACGTCACCAGCCCGACCTGCATCCGCGAAATCGACAATGCGTTCGGCACTGACATCGGCGGGATGCTGATGGATGCTATCGAAAAGCAGCTGCAAGCTTCGAGCCGCAAGCCACAAGCTTGAAGCCGGCCAGCGTCAGCTTGAAGCTTGAAGCTGCCCCTATGCAGCTTGTCGCTTGAAGCTCGTCGCTTGCAGCTAAAAACCAACATTGCGTTATCATGCCGAGCCCAAAAAAACGCGATGTTGGTTTTTCTACGATGACTCTGCCGTCCGATCTGCCCGCTGAACTCGCCCATCGTGGCGTGCGCCCGGCCGATCGCCTCGGTTTTACCCTGTTTCTCGCGGCGCTGATTCACCTGGCGCTGCTGCTCGGCGTCGGTTTCACCATGGTCGAGCCGCAGCAGATCAGCAAAACCCTGGAAATCACCCTGGCCACCTTCAAGGCCGAGAAGAAGCCGGAAAAGGCAGATTTTCTCGCTCAGGAAAACCAGGAAGGCAGCGGCACGCTGGACAAGAAAGCCCTGCCCAAGACCACCGAAGTCGCGCCGTTCCAGGACAATCAGGTCAAAAAGGTCACCCCGCCACCCGCCGCCAAGCCAGTGGTGCAGGAAGCCGCCCCGAAGGCTGCAGTGACCACCGTCGCGCCGAAACCGAAAAAGGCGCCGACCAAGAAAGAAGAAAGCAAAACCGAAGTCAAACCGACCGTCGACGCGCCGGCGTTCGACAGCTCGCAGTTGTCCAGCGACATCGCCAGCCTCGAGGCGGAGCTGGCCAAGGAACAACAGCTGTACGCCAAGCGCCCGCGCATCCACCGCTTGAGCGCGGCCTCGACCATGCGCGACAAGGGCGCCTGGTACAAGGACGACTGGCGCAAGAAGGTCGAGCGCATCGGTAACCTCAACTATCCCGAAGAAGCCCGACGCAAGCAAATCTACGGCAATTTGCGCCTGATGGTCTCGATCAATCGCGACGGTTCGCTGTATGAAGTGCTGGTGCTCGAATCCTCCGGCCAGCCGCTGCTCGATCAGGCGGCGCAGCGCATCGTCCGCCTGGCCGCGCCGTTTGCACCTTTTACCGGCGATCTGTCGGACATCGACCGCCTGGAAATCATCCGCACCTGGAAATTTGCCCGGGGTGACAAGCTCTCCAGCAACTGAATATTTATGTGGCGAGGGGATTTATCCCCGCTCGGCTGCGCAGCAGCCGCAAAACCATTCCATATGGAGTGTCAGGCAGAACCCATCAAGCGATTCAGGGGCGCTTCGCGCCCCAACGGGGATAAATCCCCTCGCCACAGATAAATCCCTTCACCACAGATAAATCCCTTCACCACAGATAAATCCCTTCACCACAGATAAGTCCCCTAACCACAGATAAATCCCTTCACCACAGATAAATTCCCTGAGCACAGATAAATCCCCTAACCACAGATAAACTCCCTCACCACAGCAAATCCCCTCGCCACAAAAGCTCTGTTCCAATAATGGATCTGTGTTGTTGTCAGCATCTCCAGCTTGTCAGTTCGCCCCTCGAACGCCACACTAGCGCTCATGAAAAACGTCAGCCCCAGCTACCTCAAGCATCACTTCCTGATCGCCATGCCACACATGGCCGACCCGAACTTTGCCCACACCTTGACCTACATCGTCGAGCACACGGCCAATGGCGCGATGGGGCTGGTGGTCAACAGGCCGCAAGACTTGAACCTGGCCGACATCCTCGAACAGCTGCGCCCGGACATCGAGCCGCCGGCACGCTGCCAGGATGTGCCGATCTTCATCGGCGGGCCGGTGCAGACCGATCGCGGTTTCGTCCTGCACCCGGCGGGCCAAACGTTCCAGGCCACGGCGCAGCTGGACGGCGACCTGGCCCTGTCGACTTCGCAGGACGTGCTGTTTGCCATCGCTGACGGCGTCGGCCCCGCGCAGAGCCTGATCACCCTCGGTTACGCCGGTTGGGAAGCCGGACAACTGGAAGCCGAACTGGCCGACAACGCCTGGCTGACCTGCCCGTTCAACGCCGACATCCTGTTCAACACCCGCAGCGAATTGCGCCTGGAAGCAGCAGCGCGGCACTTGGGCATCGATCTCAATCTGCTCACCAGCCAGGCAGGTCACGCCTGATGGCCCTGCGCCTGATTCTCGGCTTCGACTACGGCACCAAACAGATCGGCGTCGCGGTCGGCCAGGTCATCACCGGCCAGGCCCGCGAGCTGTGCACCCTCAAAGCACAGAATGGCGTGCCGAACTGGGATCAGGTCGAAGCGCTGATAAAAGAATGGAAACCCGACGCCGTAGTGGTCGGCCTGCCGTTGAACATGGACGGCACGCCCAGCGAGATGTGCGTACGCGCGGAGAAATTCGCCCGCCGCCTCAACGGCCGCTACAACCTGCCCTTCTATACCCACGACGAACGCCTGACCACCTTCGAAGCCAAGGGCGAGCGACTGGTGCGTGGCGGGCAGAAAGGCAGTTACCGCGACAACCCGGTGGACGCCATCGCCGCTGCCCTGCTGCTGCAGGGCTGGCTCGATGAAAACACTGCATTGTTTGAATCCTGACAAGCGCTTCGGCGCTTTTCTTTTGGTTATAAACCGAGCTTCGTCCGGCAGGACGCAGCGCGGAATCACGAAGGAGCAACCATGAGCCTGCCCAATCCCGCCGATCTGATCAGCCAGATGGCGACCCGCCTCAAGGCGCACCTTGCCCAGCGTGACATCAGCGAACCGCGTTACATCGGCATCCGCACCGGCGGCATCTGGGTCGCGCAGGCGCTGCTCAAGGAAATGGCCAGCGATGCGCCACTGGGCACGCTGGATGTATCCTTCTACCGCGACGACTTCAGCCAGAACGGCCTGCACCCGCAAGTGCGCCCATCCGCCCTGCCCTTCGAGATCGAAGGCCAGCATCTGGTGCTGATCGACGACGTGCTGATGAGCGGTCGGACCATCCGCGCCGCCATGAATGAACTGTTCGATTACGGCCGCCCGGCCAGCGTCACCCTGGTCTGCCTGCTGGACCTGGACGCCGGCGAGTTGCCGATCCGCCCGAACGTGGTCGGCGCCACCCTGACCCTGGCCGGCAACCAGCGGGTCAAGTTGTCCGGCCCCGAGCCGCTGACGCTCGAACTGCAAGACGTCACCCTTTAATCCGCCCTATTGAGAGTCCCCCTCGCGATGACGCCTCTAGATACCAAGCGCCCGCTGCAGCTCAATGATCAGGGCCAGCTGCGCCACTTCCTCTCGCTCGACGGCCTGCGCCGCGAGTTGCTGACGGAAATCCTCGACACTGCCGACTCGTTCCTTGAAGTCGGTGCCCGGGCGGTGAAGAAAGTCCCGTTGCTGCGCGGCAAGACCGTGTGCAACGTGTTCTTCGAAAACTCCACGCGCACCCGCACCACGTTTGAACTGGCGGCCCAGCGCCTGTCGGCAGACGTGATCACCCTGAACGTGTCGACATCGTCGGCGAGCAAGGGCGAAACGCTGCTCGATACCCTGCGCAATCTTGAAGCGATGGCTGCCGACATGTTCGTCGTGCGCCACGGCGACTCCGGTGCGGCGCACTTCATCGCCGAGCATGTCTGCCCGCAGGTGGCGATCATCAACGGCGGCGACGGCCGGCATGCGCACCCGACCCAAGGCATGCTCGACATGCTCACCATCCGTCGGCACAAGGGCGGTTTCGAAAACCTTTCGGTGGCGATCGTCGGCGACATCCTCCATTCGCGGGTGGCGCGCTCGAACATGCTCGCGCTGAAAACCCTTGGCTGCCCGGACATCCGTGTGATCGCGCCGAAAACCCTGCTGCCGATCGGCATCGAGCAATACGGCGTCAAGGTCTACACCGACATGGCCGAAGGCCTGAAAGACGTCGACGTGGTAATCATGCTGCGTCTGCAACGTGAGCGCATGACCGGCGGCCTGCTGCCCAGCGAAGGCGAGTTCTATCGCCTGTTCGGCCTGACCACCGCACGTCTGGCCGGGGCCAAACCCGACTGCATCGTCATGCACCCGGGGCCGATCAACCGTGGCGTGGAGATCGAGTCGGCGGTGGCCGACGGCCCGCACTCGGTGATCCTCAATCAAGTGACCTACGGCATCGCGATTCGTATGGCTGTGCTGTCCATGGCCATGAGCGGGCAGACTGCGCAACGTCAATTCGAGCAGGAGAACGCCCAGTGAAGCTCAGCATTCTCGGCGCACGCGTCATCGATCCCAGCAGCGGCCTGGATCAAATCACCGACATCCACGTTGAAGCCTGCAAGATCGTCGCCCTCGGCGCCGCACCGGCCGGTTTCAGCGCAGTAGAAACCATCGATGCCCAAGGCCTGGTCGCCGCGCCTGGCCTGGTCGACCTCAACGTTGCCCTGCGCGAGCCGGGCTACAGCCGCAAAGGCTCGATCGTCAGCGAAACCCGCGCCGCTGCTGCCGGTGGCGTGACCAGCCTGTGCTGCCCGCCGAAGACCAGACCGGTGCTCGACACATCCGCCGTGGCTGAACTGATCCTCGACCGCGCCCGCGAAGCCGGCAACGCCAAGGTGTTCCCGATCGGCGCGCTGAGCAAAGGTCTCGATGGCGAGCAACTGGCCGAACTGGTCGCGCTGCGCGACGCCGGTTGCGTGGCGTTCGGCAACGGTCTGGAGAGCTTCCGCAACAGCCGCACCCTGTGCCGGGCGCTGGAATACGCGGCGACTTTCGACCTGACGGTGATCTTCAACTCGCAGGACCACGATCTGGCCGAGGGCGGCCTCGCCCACGAAGGCGCGGTCGCCAGTTTCCTAGGCCTGCCAGGCATCCCGGAAACCGCCGAAACCGTGGCGCTGGCTCGCGATCTGCTACTGGTCGAGCAGACCGGCGTGCGTGCGCACTTCAGCCAGTTGACCAGTGCTCGCGGTGTGGCGCTGATTGCTCAGGCGCAGGCCCGTGGCTTGAAGGTAACGGCGGATGTTGCGTTGTATCAGCTGATCCTGACTGACGAAGCGCTGATCGACTTCAACAGCCTCTACCACGTGCAACCGCCGCTGCGCACCCGCGCCGACCGCGATGGTTTGCGTGAAGCGGTGAAGTCCGGGGTGGTTTCGGCGATCTCCAGCCATCACCAGCCCCACGAGCGCGACGCCAAACTGGCACCGTTCGGCGCCACCGAGCCGGGCATCAGCAGTGTTGAGTTGCTGCTGCCGCTGGCGATGACGCTCGTCGAGGATGGTTTGCTCGACTTGCCGACGCTGCTGGCACGTCTCAGCGCAGGCCCGGCCGAAGCCCTGCGCCTGCCGGCGGGCAAACTGGCGGTAGGTGGTGCGGCGGATATCGTGCTGTTCGATCCGAAGGCATCGACGGTGGCCGGTGAACACTGGCTGTCGAAGGGCGAGAACTGCCCGTTCATCGGCCACAGTCTGCCGGGCGTGGTGCGCTATACGCTGGTGGATGGGCGGATTACTCACCAGGCATGACTTGCTGCTGAGGGAGATTGTGGCGAGGGGATTTATCCCCGTTCGGCTGCGTAGCAGTCGCGAAGCCATTGCACGCGGTGGAGCAAATCCACCGCGTTCTCGGATTCAGGACCGCTTCGCGGCCCAACGGGGATAAATCCCCTCGCCACTACTTACTGGAAGGCGCCGCGATTCTGCGCGTTGCGCACCGACACCTGATCGTTCAGGGTCCAGAAGTCATACAGCACACCAATAAAGAACAACCCGCCGGTCAGCAGATACAGCAAGCCGCTGATCCATTTGCCCTGATACATCCGGTGCACGCCGAACACACCGAGGAAGGTCAGCAGAATCCACGCGACGTTGTACTCGATCGGCCCGGCGGCAAAGCGCAAATCCGCTTCGCGATCCATCGCCGGGATCAGAAACAGGTCGATCAGCCAGCCAATCCCCAGCAAACCGAAGGTGAAGAACCAGATCGTTCCGGTCACCGGCTTGCCGTAATAAAAGCGGTGCGCACCGGTGAATCCGAAAATCCACAGCAGGTAGCCGATGACTTTGCTGTGAGTGTCTTTTTCTTTCACTCGGGGGAGCTGATAGCTGTTCATTAAGACCTCATTGCACTCGATAGATAAATATTCTTCATTTCTTTGTGACTTTTTTACAGGTGGCCGACGTATGGCAAATGTTACCGTTGCTAGCGCGAAACCCTTATAAAACCTGACTTCTGTCGGACAATTGCGTACTTTTTGAGCGTTTTTGGTTCCGTAGGCGGCGGAATGAATCGATGAACGGCCTCGGAACGGCAAAAAAAGCTGTTATAAAGTTGCGCGCTATCACTTATGAGCCACGCCTAATGCGATCATTTTTCAAGACATGGCTGACTATTTGCCTATTAATGCCACTGGCCGCCCACGCCACCAATCGTGAGCAACGTCTTCCCAACGTCAACGGATTCACCCCTAAATCCCATGCTTCGGCTCCTTCGAGCAAAAGCAGCAAGAGCAAGACCACCACGCTGAGCAGCAAGAGCCGCAGCAAGCTGGTGCCACCGATGGCGAGCAAGGAAAGCAGCAATGTGCTGAGCCGTGCGGTAAACGTCCTCGGTACACCTTATCGTTGGGGCGGCAGCAGCCCAAGTAAAGGCTTCGATTGCAGCGGCCTGGTGAAATACGCGTTCAACGACGCTACGTTCGACCTGCCACGCACCTCCAACGCCATGGCCAGCGGTCACGGCGAGAAAGTCGAGCGCAAGGATCTGAAGCCGGGCGATCTGATTTTCTTCAACATCAAGAGCCGTCGGGTCAACCACGTTGCCATCTACCTGGGCAACGACCGCTTCATCCACGCCCCGCGCCGTGGCAAAGCGGTGAGCATCGACACGCTGAACAAGCCGTACTGGGAAAAGCATTACGTCGTGGCCAAGCGCGTATTGCCGAAAGAACAACAGCAGATGCGCGTAGTCCAGCGCTGAGCTGTTTGATCTCCTGAATCAGCTTCAGCAGTACAGGCCTTTTCGCGAGCAGGCTCGCTCCCACAGAAGAATGCATTCCAGCTGAAGGAATGCGGTTTGATGTGGGAGCGAGCCTGCTCGCGAAGGGGCCGGCAGCCGCACCACCGACCCTCAGAAGTTATCCGGGGTGCGCGCCTTCTCCCGCGCATGCTCGCGGCTGATCAAGCCCTTGGTCACCAGATCCTTCAGGCACATATCGAGTGTCTGCATCCCCAACGACCCACCGGTCTGAATCGCTGAATACATCTGCGCCACCTTGTCCTCGCGAATGAGGTTACGGATCGCTGACGTCCCGAGCATGATTTCATGCGCCGCCACCCGCCCGCCGCCGATCTTCTTGATCAACGTCTGCGACACCACAGCCAGCAACGACTCCGACAGCATCGAACGGACCATCGATTTCTCGTCGCCGGGGAACACATCCACCACGCGGTCGATGGTCTTCGCCGCCGAGGTGGTGTGCAGGGTGCCGAATACCAGATGCCCGGTCTCGGCGGCGGTCAGCGCCAGGCGAATGGTTTCCAGATCACGCATTTCGCCGACCAGAATCACGTCCGGGTCTTCACGCAAGGCCGAGCGCAGCGCGGTGGCGAAGCTGCGGGTATCTCGATGAACTTCGCGCTGATTGATCAGGCATTTGCGCGATTCATGGACGAACTCGATGGGGTCTTCGATGGTGAGAATGTGGTGATGGCGATGGGTGTTGAGGTAATCGATCATCGCCGCCAGCGTGGTCGACTTGCCGGAGCCGGTCGGCCCGGTGACCAGCACCAGCCCGCGCGGCGCATCGGTGATCTTGCGGAAAACATCGCCCATGGCGAGGTCTTCCATGCTCAGCACTTTCGACGGAATGGTGCGGAACACCGCGCCGGCACCACGGTTCTGGTTAAAGGCGTTGACCCGAAAGCGCGCCACGCCGGGTACATCGAAGGAAAAATCCGTTTCCAGATTTTTCTCGAATTCGATGCGCTGGGTGTCGTTCATGATGTCGTAGATCAGATCGTGCACTTGCTTGTGATCCAGCGCCGGCAGATTGATCCGTCGCACGTCGCCATCGACGCGAATCATCGGCGGCAGGCCGGCCGACAGGTGCAAGTCGGAAGCGCCCTGTTTGGCGCTGAAGGCCAGCAGTTCAGTGATATCCATAGCGTCCCTCAATTCCAGTAGAATGCCGCGAACCTACAGACCGCCGGCGCCTCTTGATGTCCACGATAGCAGACAACATCCTTCAGGTTAGTTCGCGCATCCAGGCAGCGGCCAAAGCCGCGCACCGCGACGAAAACAGCATCCATTTGCTCGCCGTGAGCAAGACCAAACCCGCCCAGGCCCTGCGGGAGGCCTACGCCGCCGGCCTGCGCGACTTCGGCGAGAACTACTTGCAGGAAGCCTTGGGCAAACAGCTGGAGCTGGCCGACCTGCCCTTGATCTGGCACTTCATCGGCCCCATTCAATCGAACAAGACTCGCGCGATTGCCGAGCATTTCGACTGGGTGCACTCCGTGGATCGTCTGAAAATTGCCCAACGCCTGTCCGAACAACGCCCGGCCGAACTGCCGCCCCTGAACATCTGCATTCAGGTCAATGTCAGCGGCGAGGCGAGCAAATCCGGTTGCACCCCGGCCGATCTGCCAGCGCTGGCCGAGGCCATCAGCGCGTTGCCACGCTTGAAACTGCGCGGACTGATGGCGATTCCCGAGCCGACCGAAGAGCGCGCCGAACAGGACGCTGCCTTCGCCGCCGTACAGGCACTGCAGGCGAGCCTCGCTCTACCGCTCGACACACTGTCCATGGGCATGAGCCACGACCTCGAGTCGGCCATCGCCCAAGGCGCCACCTGGGTGCGGATCGGTACCGCGCTGTTTGGCGCCAGAGATTATTCCCAGTCTTGAACGTTTCCAGATAAGGACCACACATGAGCAACACACGTATTGCGTTTATCGGTGCGGGCAACATGGCGGCCAGTCTGATTGGCGGCTTGCGCGCCAAAGGTCTGGAAGCGGCGCAGATCCGCGCCAGCGATCCGGGCGAAGACACCCGCGCCAAAGTCAGCGCCGAACACGGCATCGAAACCTTCGCTGATAACGCCCAGGCCATCGACGGCGTCGATGTCATCGTGCTGGCGGTCAAGCCACAGGCGATGAAAGCCGTGTGCGAGGCGATTCGCCCGAGCCTCAAGCCCAATCAACTGGTGGTTTCGATCGCCGCCGGCATCACCTGCGCGAGCATGACCGCGTGGCTCGGCGAACAGCCAATCGTGCGCTGCATGCCCAATACTCCGGCGCTGCTGCGTCAGGGTGTCAGCGGTTTGTACGCGACCAGCGAAGTGAGCGCCGAGCAGCGCCAGCAAGCCGAAGAGCTGCTGTCCGCCGTCGGCATTGCGCTGTGGCTGGAAGAAGAACAGCAACTGGACGCAGTCACCGCAGTGTCCGGCTCCGGCCCGGCGTACTTCTTCCTGCTGATCGAAGCGATGACCGCCGCCGGCGTCAAACTTGGCCTGCCAAAAGAGATCGCTGAGCAACTGACCGTGCAGACTGCTCTGGGCGCCGCGCACATGGCGGTGTCCAGCGATGTCGACGCCGCCGAACTGCGTCGCCGCGTGACCTCGCCGAATGGCACCACGGAAGCTGCGATCAAATCATTCCAGGCTGGCGGCTTCGAAGCGCTGGTTGAAACCGCACTCGGCGCCGCCGCGCACCGCTCGGCCGAAATGGCCGAACAACTGGGCAAATAAAGGAGCCTTACATGATCGGATTGAATACCGCAGCGGTTTACGTGCTGCAAACCCTCGGCAGCCTGTACCTGCTGATCGTGCTGCTGCGCTTCGTCCTGCAACTGGTGCGGGCGAACTTCTACAACCCGCTGTGCCAGTTCGTGGTCAAGGCCACTCAGCCGCTGCTCAAGCCTTTGCGCCGGATCATCCCGAGCCTGTTCGGCCTCGACATGTCGTCGCTGGTGCTGGCGATTCTGGTGCAACTGCTGCTGATGGCGCTGACCCTGCTGCTGACCTACGGCACCACTGGCAACCCGCTGCAACTGGTGATCTGGTCGCTGATCGGCGTCACCGCGCTGTTCCTGAAGATTTTCTTCTTCGCCCTGATCATCAGCGTGATCCTGTCGTGGGTCGCACCGGGCAGCCACAATCCGGGCGCTGAACTGGTCAACCAGATCTGTGAACCGGCGCTGGCACCGTTCCGCCGCTTCCTGCCGAATCTCGGTGGCCTGGACCTGTCGCCGATCTTCGCCTTCCTTGCACTGAAATTGATCGACATGCTGGTGATCAACAATCTGGCGGCGATGACGATGATGCCGGAGATTCTGCGTTTGCTGATGTGAGGTGAGAGGGATTGGCGCTCGGCTTGATATGGCGTCGTCTGCGCCCCTCACCCCAGCCCTCTCCCAAGGGAGAGGGAGCCGATTTGTGTTGAGCTCAAGATTGGAGTTCGACTCGCAATTATCAGGTCGGCGCAGTTCGACAGAACACCTTGGTCAGTCCCCTCTCCCTGTGGGAGAGGGTTAGGGTGAGGGCTGCTTGCCGCTAACCCCCCCGGTCTTTAGACTTACGCCTCATTTCAACGAGAGCAGGGTCGATGCCAACTGCCTTTCCCGCCGATTCTGTTGGTCTGGTAACGCCGCAAACCGCGCATTTCAGCGAACCGCTGACGCTGGCCTGTGGCCGTTCGCTGGCCGCTTATGACCTGATTTATGAAACCTACGGCACGCTGAACGCCCAGGCGAGCAACGCCGTGCTGATCTGCCACGCGCTGTCCGGTCATCATCACGCCGCTGGTTATCACAGCGTCGACGACCGCAAGCCCGGTTGGTGGGACAGCTGCATCGGCCCCGGCAAGCCGATCGACACCAACAAGTTCTTTGTGGTCAGCCTGAACAACCTCGGTGGCTGCAACGGCTCCACCGGCCCGAGCAGTATCAACCCGGAAACCGGCAAGCCGTTCGGCGCCGATTTCCCGGTGCTCACCGTGGAAGACTGGGTGCACAGCCAAGCGCGTCTGGCTGACCTGCTCGGCATCCGCCAGTGGGCAGCGGTGATCGGCGGCAGCCTCGGCGGCATGCAGGCCCTGCAATGGACCATCACCTACCCGGATCGCGTACGTCACTGCTTGGCGATCGCCTCGGCGCCTAAATTGTCGGCGCAGAACATCGCCTTCAACGAAGTCGCGCGTCAGGCGATCCTCACCGATCCGGAATTCCACGGTGGTTCGTTCCAGGAAGCGGGCGTGATCCCCAAGCGGGGGCTGATGCTGGCGCGCATGGTCGGCCACATCACCTATCTGTCCGACGACTCCATGGGTGAGAAATTCGGCCGTGGCCTGAAGAGCGAAAAGCTCAACTACGACTTCCACAGCGTCGAGTTCCAGGTCGAAAGCTACCTGCGTTACCAGGGCGAAGAATTCTCCGGGCGCTTCGATGCCAACACCTACCTGTTGATGACCAAAGCGCTGGATTACTTCGATCCAGCGGCTAACTTCGACGACGACCTGGCGAAAACCTTCGAAAACGCCACGGCCAAGTTCTGCGTGATGTCGTTCACCACCGACTGGCGCTTCTCCCCGGCGCGCTCGCGGGAACTGGTGGATGCGCTGATGGCCGCGCGCAAGGACGTCAGTTATCTGGAAATCGACGCGCCGCAAGGCCACGACGCCTTCCTGATTCCGATCCCGCGTTATTTGCAGGCGTTCGGCAATTACATGAACCGCATTTCGTTGTGAGAAAGCCATGAGAGCTGATCTGGAAATCATCCAGGAATGGATCCCCGCCGGCAGCCGCGTCCTCGACTTGGGTTGCGGTGACGGCGAGCTGCTGACCTGGCTGCGCGACAACAAGAACGTCACCGGTTATGGCCTGGAAAACGACGCTGACAACATCGCCGAGTGCGTGGCCAAGGGCATCAACGTCATCGAGCAGGATCTGGACAAAGGCCTGGGCAATTTTGCCAGCAACAGTTTCGACATCGTCGTCATGACCCAGGCCCTGCAAGCGGTGCATTACCCGGACAAGATCCTCGACGAAATGCTCCGGGTCGGCCGTCAGTGCATCATCACCTTCCCCAACTTCGGCCACTGGCGCTGCCGCTGGTATCTGGCGAGCAAGGGCCGCATGCCGGTCTCGGAATTCCTGCCCTACACCTGGTACAACACGCCGAACATCCACTTCTGCACCTTCGAGGATTTCGAAGAACTGTGCCGCGAACGTGATGCGAAGGTCATTGATCGGCTTGCCGTGGATCAACAGCACCGCCACGGGTGGGCCAGTAAGCTATGGCCTAATCTGTTAGGTGAAATCGGTATCTACCGCGTCAGCAGTCCGCAGTTGGCGGACCACCGAGTCGCGGTCTGAGCCTGGGCATTTGAAGGAGCACGAACATGAGTCGTCTAGCGTTGCTGTTACTCACCGCCTGCCTGAGCGCCAGTGCCATGGCGGCGGACGTCATCAAAGGTGAACGCAAGGAAACCTTCGGCGACATCACGGTGCACTACAACACGTTCAACTCGACGTTCCTGCAACCGGACATCGCCAAGGCTGCCGAGCTGATCCGCAGCAAGAACCAGGGCGTGATCAACGTCTCGGTGGTCAAGGACGGCAAACCGGTGATCGCCAGCGTCACCGGCACGATCAAGGACCTGACCAGCAACAGCGTGGCGCTGAAATTCCGCCAGGTCACCGAACAGGGCGCGATCTACTACATCGCCCAGTACCCGGTGCCGCAGCAGGAAACCCGCA
>NZ_RCNZ01000103.1:0-15785 GCF_004307525.1 Pseudomonas sp. Sample_21
TCGGTTCGTTGTCTGGCGCAGCAGCATGGTGCCACCGCGCTGGGTAAATTCAAGTCTGTTCAGGGCGCTCATGCCGAGCAGCACCTGATCGCCATGCAGTCCCGGCGCCACCAGTGCGCGGACATCGCGCAGGATGATGTCGCCCAATTGCAGGCGGGCAATCTTCGTTCGGTAACCCTGGCTCAGGCCATTGGCCGTGCTCAGGGTCACGCCGAAACCTTCTTGCAGCTTCAAACGCTTGGCCAGATCCGCCGGGATCGCCACATCGGTGGCGCCGGTGTCGAGCATGAACTCGACCGGCTCGCCGTTGATCTGGCCGCTGGCGACAAAATGCCCTTGGGCATTGCTCGCCAGTTTCACTTCGATAAATCCTTCGCCCTGCTCCGACGTGACCACTATGTTCGGATTCTGCTGGCGCTGTTCCCACTGACCGAAAAACCGCGTCGCGAGAAACAGCGCCGCGCACCAGGCGAGGATCATCAACACCCGACCGGCACGCTTGCCCGGTGGCTGCTGGCTCATGGCCTGGCACTCCAGCCACCGTCCGGCGCGGCAAAGCGCCAGACCACCGGGCGGACTTCGCCATCAGCACGCGGGCCAAAATTGTTGTCGACGCCGATCCACGCACCTTCGGCATCAATGATCAGCGCTTCCTCCAGTCCGTAGTTCTGCGAGTAGCGACGTTGTTCCTGCAACAGTTCGCCGGCATACGACCAGCATTGCTCGACTTTGGCCGTCTGTGCATCGCGACGACAAATCTCGAACGCGTTGCGTTCAAGGGTAAACAGCTTGCCGTTGAACAAGGAAATGTCGGAAAAGTCGCGATGAACCGCTTTCGCCTTGGGAAACTGTGGCGGCTGCATCTCCTTGCCGCCCTCACTGAGCAGCACGCAGCGACCGTCACAATCCCACACCGTCTGCTGGCGCTTGATCAGCAGCAAACCGCGCTTTTGCCGTTCGGCGGCCAGCCATATCTGATCACCGGCCGGGTTGATCGCCAAGCCCTCGAAGATCGAATTGAACTTGAGCAGCAGGCCGCTCGCCCGCGCTTCGCGAACCAGCAGCGGCGAGATTTTCAGCCAGTTCGCCGGGCCGCTGACCGGCACCTGCAACACCGCCGCATGGGCCTCACTGACGATGTAGCGATTGCCTACGCTGTCGCAACTGATGCCTTCGAAATCCAGATCGCCACCGCGAATGAACGATGCAGCCCAGGTGCGCGAACTCAAACCCCACGGCAAGCCGCTCTCGGGCACGGGCGGCACGTCGATGTGCACGGTTTGCGCCTGCCAGACCGGATCGCGGGTATCGAGCCGATAGATCTGCTCGTCATCGCGATCGGAAACCGTCCACAGCTCATTGCCGCACATGGCCAGACCTGACAGGTTACCGCCGCGCATGCCTTCGACCGGGTGTTCGGAAAGCAGCCGCAATTGTTGCAGCGGCTCGGCCGACACGCTCAGCGCACTCAGCAGCAACGCACCCGCCAAGGCCCAGCCAAACTGCATCAGGCCAGCACCTCGGCGAGGTTGCCTTTGGATTCCAGCCAGGATTTGCGGTCGCCGGCGCGTTTCTTCGCCAGCAGCATGTCCATCATTTCCGAGGTTTCGGCGAAGTCTTCGCCCAGCGTCAACTGCACCAGACGCCGAGTGTTCGGGTCCATGGTGGTTTCACGCAGTTGCGGCGGGTTCATTTCGCCCAGACCCTTGAATCGGGTGACCTGCGGCTTGCCGCGTTTCTTCTCGGCGACCAGGCGATCGAGAATACCGTCGCGCTCGGCCTCGTCGAGGGCGTAGTAAATCTCTTTGCCGAGGTCGATACGGTACAGCGGCGGCATCGCCACATAGACGTGACCGGCATCCACCAACGGGCGGAAATGCTGGACGAACAGCGCACACAACAAAGTGGCAATGTGCAGACCGTCGGAGTCGGCGTCGGCGAGGATGCAGATCTTGCCGTAGCGCAGCTGGCTCATGTCCGCCGCGCCCGGATCGACGCCGATGGCCACGGCGATGTTGTGCACTTCCTGGCTGGCGAGCACTTCGCTGCCGTCGACTTCCCAGGTGTTGAGGATCTTGCCGCGCAACGGCAGGATAGCCTGGAACTCCTTGTCCCGCGCCTGTTTGGCCGAACCGCCGGCGGAGTCACCCTCGACCAGGAACAGCTCGGAACGCATCGGGTCCTGCCCGGCGCAGTCAGCCAGTTTGCCTGGCAGCGCCGGACCTTGGGTGACGCGTTTGCGCTCGACTTTCTTGCTCGCCTTGAGACGGCGGCCGGCGTTGTTGATCGCCAGTTCGGCCAGGGCCAGACCGGTCTCCGGGTTGGCGTTGAGCCACAGGCTGAAAGCGTCTTTCACCACACCGGAGACGAACGCCGCCGCTTCACGGGAAGACAGACGCTCTTTGGTCTGGCCGGAGAATTGCGGCTCCTGCATTTTCATCGACAGGACGAAAGCGATGCGCTCCCAGACGTCTTCCGGCGCGAGTTTCACGCCGCGCGGCAGCAGGCTGCGGAATTCGCAGAACTCGCGCATCGCATCGAGCAGGCCCTGACGCAGGCCGTTGACGTGCGTACCGCCCTGAGCGGTCGGGATCAGGTTGACGTAGCTTTCCTGCACCGCGTCGCCACCTTCCGGCAGCCACAGCAGCGCCCAGTCGACCGCTTCCTTATTACCGGCGAAAGCGCCGCAGAACGGCTCGTTCGGCAGACGTTCGAATTCGCTGACCGCATCGACCAGATAAGAGCGCAGGCCGTCTTCGTAATGCCACTCGACTTTCTCGCCGGTGCCTTTGTCTTCGAAGCTGACCAGCAGCCCCGGGCACAACACAGCCTTGGCCTTGAGCACGTGCTTGAGGCGGCTGATGGAGAATTTCGGTGAGTCGAAGTATTTCGGGTCCGGCGCGAAGTACACGCTGGTGCCGGTGTTGCGCTTGCCGACGGTGCCGACGATTTCCAGCTCGGAGGCCTTGAAGCCGTCCTTGAAGGTCATCTGGTATTCGTTGCCGTCACGTTTGACCCGTACGCGCACTTCGGTCGACAGCGCGTTGACCACGGAAATACCCACCCCGTGCAGACCGCCGGAGAACTGGTAGTTCTTGTTGGAGAACTTGCCGCCCGCGTGCAGCTTGGTAAGGATCAGTTCGACGCCGGACACACCCTCTTCCGGGTGAATGTCCACCGGCATGCCACGGCCGTCGTCGCTGACTTCCAGCGAATGGTCGGCGTGCAGGATGACCTGCACCGATTTGGCGTGGCCGGCCAGGGCTTCGTCGACGCTGTTGTCGATGACTTCCTGGGCGAGATGGTTCGGCCGACTGGTGTCGGTGTACATGCCGGGGCGTTTGCGCACCGGGTCGAGGCCCGAGAGGACTTCGATGGCGTCGGCGTTATAAGAACTAGCGCTGGGAGTGGCCATAAGGTCTCGTCGTCAGTCATTCATGAAAGAGGGGCAAGACTTCACAGCGTGGTGAAATCGATTGCCTGATACATATCGGCAGCCATGCCGGCAAAACTCAGCAACGCCGGCAATTGCCCGGCAAAGCCCTGGAAACTGTGGTCGCCGCCAGCCTGGATGCGCAAGGCACAGGCGCGGTAATACCGTTGGGCGAGGCGATAATCCAGCGTTTCGTCGCCGGTTTGCAACCAGACCTGATAACGCTGCGGATCCTGCGGTGGCGGCACTTCCAGTTCGGCCAGCGCCGTGACGTGGTCGTGGGTCAGTTCCCAGGTTTCATCGGTGTAGAGGTTCTGCTGCGTGCCCAGATAACCATCGAACATCCGGTGCGGGCTGACCGCCGGGTTGACCAGCAGGGCTTTCAGGCCATGGCGCTCGGCCAGGTGAGTCGCATAGTAGCCGCCGAGCGAACTTCCCACCAGCAACGGCCGGCCCAGCTCGGCGATTGCCTGCTCGAGCTGACCGATGGCTTCACGCGGATGGTGATGCAGCGCCGGCACGCGCAATTGCTCGCTCAATCCCAGCCGCTCCATGACCGCGACCAGCTGACAGGCCTTCTTCGAGGCCGGCGCGCTGTTGAAACCGTGGATATAGAGGATCGAACCGGACATTTGAGCTCCCTGGCTGTCGGCGAAAGATAGCGGAGTTTACAGGGAGAAGGACCGGGATTGGGGGTGGGTTCAATAAATTGGTGTGACAGCACAAGCTGCCCTCACCCTAACCCTCTCCCGGAGGGAGAGGGAACCGACTGGGGGATATTCGAGAGCTACACCGACCTGAACGTTTTGCTGCGAATCCATAATCGATATCGCTGTTTCAGGTCGATGCACAGCCAAAGACACCGCGGTCGGCCCCCTCTCCCTCTGGGAGAGGGCTGGGGTGAGGGTCTTTGATTGTCAGTTCAGTAACCGTTGGAGCCGTAATCGACTGTGAACTCGAAGTCGGTGACTCTTTCGACGCCCGTTTCCAATTTCCCGTCCGGCAACAACCGCAGCCAGCGATACCCCGGCGCCTGCTCGCCCACTTTGAAATCCGCACTGCCCGGCTCGAACTGGATGCACGTCGAGGGCGAGGCCATCAAGCGCACGCCATTGCGGTCGCGATCGATTTCCTGATGCACATGCCCCCACAGCACCGCGCGAACCTGTGGAAAGCGATCCAGCACTTCAAAGAACGCTTCCGGGTTGCGCAGGCCGATCGGCTCCATCCATGCGCAGCCGATCGACACCGGATGATGATGCAGGCACACCAGATGATGACGCTCCGGCGCCTCGCTCAGCGCGCGGGCCAGCAGCTGCAACTGATCATCCTGCAGATAACCCGGCACCGAACCCGGCACCGCCGAATCCAGCATCGTCACCCGCCAATTGCCGATATCGACTACCGATTCGAGCAAGGTGCTCTGCACCGCCGCCTCGGCCATGACCATCGGCTCGTCGTGATTGCCGGGAATCCAGCGCGCCGGGGCATTGATCTGCGCGCTCATCTGGCGGAAGGCCTGATACGACTCCAGCGTGCCGTCCTGGGAAATATCTCCGGTCGCCAGCAGCAGATCGATCTGCGCCTGTTGCGCCAAAACCAGGTCGATGACCTGTTGCAGGCTCTCGCGGGTCTTCATGCCCAGCAGCTTGCTGTGCGCTTCAGCGAACAGGTGGCTGTCGGACAACTGCACCAGCAGCGCCGGGTCGGCGCTGGTAATTGTCGATACGCTGGGCAAGGCGCTCTCCCGGGGCTAGGCACGCAATGGATGGGTGCGGCAATTATGCTGGGGGATGACACAAAGGGGAAACCGCCGAAGCGGACGCAGTTCACAACTAGCGAACGACTTCGTACTCGTGCCCCAACGCCAGGCAATGACTCAGCCATTCGCCCAGAAACACATTGAGCTGGGCCTTTTCATCGGGCTGGTGCATGGCGGCGTTCGGGTAAGGATAGATGCCGCGAAAGCGTCGTGCATGCTCGGCGCTGACCACTTCGGCCATGCGCGCGTCGTGGTAGACCTGCACTTCCAGTTGCGGCACCGGCAACCATGGCAGGCTGTGCTCCTGGCGTACCTGCAAGGTCGTGGTGTACGGGCAGGTCTGCAGCACCTCGAGGGCGAGCACGCCGAGCATCTGCTCGCCCTGGGTCACGGCGATACGCCGCGCCTCGGGTTCGTTGCGCATGTCCGGCAGCAGTCGCATCAGGCGCGCGTAGTTGGCCTCGCAGGCGGCTTGCAGCCCCACGAGGTCAACCCGATAACGATCGCGCAGCTTGTTTACGACCATAGCCCCCTCACTTCGGCGCGGTTCAGCGCCAGCCACTGCAAGGCGATGATGCTCGCCGCGTTGGCAATCCGTCCGTCACGCACGGCCTGCAAGGCATCTTCAAAGGCCCAGACCGTTACGCGAATGTCTTCGGCCTCTTCTTCCAGCCCGTGCAGACCGCCGACACCGTCGGTGCTGCAACGCCCCAGATACAAATGCACGAATTCGTTGCTGCCACCCGGCGATGGGAAGTACTTGGTCATCGGCCACAACGCCTTGATGTCCAGCCCAGCTTCCTCCTGCGCCTCGCGGTGAGCAACTTCTTCCGGCTGCTCATCCTTGTCGATCAGACCAGCGACCAGCTCGACCAGCCACGGGTTGTCGGCCTTGCCCATGGCGCCGACGCGAAACTGCTCGATCAGCACCACTTCATCGCGCTGCGGATCGTAAGGCAGGACGCACACGGCATCGTGGCGCACGAAGATTTCCCGGTTGATCTCGCGGCTCATGCCCCCGGCGAACAGCTCATGGCGCAAGTGCACACGGTCGAGCTTGTAGAAGCCCTCGTAGCATTTTTCGCGCCGCACGATATCCACGGCGGTCGGAATGGCGTTGGCAAAGTCAGTCATGATCATCCTCTTTACTGCATATCCTTTACGGGGTTTCCGTGTACAACCGGCAACCTCGACTTCGCGCCATCCTAACGCGCCCGCACCGTTTGATGCAGCCCCTTTACCGTCAGCGGGATGGACGGTGAAGCTGAAACACACTCTAATCAGCTTAGTGGCGAACTGACTGCTCCGTTGAGAGTCGAAGCGGTATCTTTTTGCCTTCCCCTGCTTTCGAAAGGACGCCCATGTCGCTTTTCAAAATTGCCTCTGTGGCCGCTATTGCCCTGACTCTGGGCGCCTGTGCCAGCCTGTTCCAGCCCAACTATCGCACGCCGCTGGAAACCACCCGCGACGCCTCGGAACAACTCAAACCCGGCTGTTCCAATCCCGATTGCCCGCTGGTGAACATCGACACCCTGCGCTTCCCGGATGAGCCGGCACTGGACGGCATCATCGAAAAACGTCTGCTGCAAATGACCCGCACCGAGAAGAACGCACCGGTCGCGCCAACCCTGGCCGCCTACCGCGAGCAGTTCCTGGCCAGCGCCGGCCCGCGCAACAGCAGCTATCTGCAAGCGAAAGTACGCGAGCAGCATGACGGACTGGTGATCATCGAGCTGTCGAGCTACCTCGACACCGGCGGCGCCCACGGCACGCCGGGTCGCGGTTTCATCAACTATTCGCGCCAGCAGCACAAGGTGTTGAATCTCTCCGACATGCTGCTGCCGGGTCAGGAAGAGGCATTCTGGAAAGCCGCGCAAGTGGCGCACAACAGTTGGCTGATCAGCACCAAGCTCGATCAGGAGGCGGAATTCGTCGCGAACTGGCCGTTCGTGAAAACCCCGCACGTGGCGCTGACCTACGGTGGCGTGATCCTCAAGTACGACGTGACCACCATCGCGCCCTATGCGCTGGGCCACGTCGAACTGAAGATTCCTTACCCGCGCCTGAACGGCATTCTCAAGCCTGAGCTGTTTCCCGGCCGTAACTGAAGGCCCGGCCCAGCACTAACTGCAACAGCCCTGCCAGCACCAGCGCCGGCAGGGTTGCGCCGACATCCGGATACAGATTCGCCAGCAAGTGGTAGGTGCTCACGCCACCCAGCCACGCCAGCAACGCCGGCCAGCGCAATGCGGCTGAGGCGACCTGAGCACTGCGCTTGCGCAGGATGAAGTGATCGACCAGCACCACGCCGAACAGCGGCGCAAACACCGAGCCGATCAACAGCAGGAAATTCTGGTACTGCGCCAACGGCGCCAGCAGTGCGATCAGCGTGCAGATCACGCCGATGGCCAAAGCCAGGTGCTCGACTTTCAGACGCAACAGGATCCCGCTCGAGACCGCTGCCGAATGTATATCGGCAAAAGCGTTTTCCGACTCGTCGAGCAGAATCAGCAACAGCGGAATGCCCAGACCGGCACCTGCCAAGGCCAGCAGCAGCGCGTTGACTTCACCGCTCGGCGCAAACGCCAGGGTGTAGGCCACACCAAGGCTCATCAGCCAGAAATTACCGATGAAAAAACCGACAGCCGTGCCACCGAAAACATTCTTCGCGCGTTTGCCGAAACGCGAGTAGTCGGCAATCAACGGCAGCCACGACAGCGGCATGGCGATAGCAATGTCGAAGCCCACCGCAAACGGCATCGAACCGTCACCGGCGCGCGCCCACAGCGCCGCGAGGTCGGCTTTGGCGAACAGGTTCCAGGTCAGCCACAGGCACGCGGCGAGCAACAGCCAGATGCCCCACTTGCGCAGAATCTGCCGCACGAACGTCAACGGCCCGCTCACCGCGAGCAAGGTCGCCAGCGCACCGAAGAACAGCGTCCACAGAATCGGATTGGCCCACAGCGAACCTTCGCTGAAGGCGCGGGTGCCGAGCAGGCTGGCGGCATCGCGCATGACGATGATTTCGAACGAGCCCCAGCCGATCAGTTGCAGCAGGTTGAGCAGCGCCGGCAGGCTCGCGCCTTTGCTGCCGAGGCTGAGCTTCAGCGCCGCCATCGATGACAGGCCGGTGTCGCTGCCGATCACGCCGACGGCGGCCAGCAATAGCACGCCGACGAGCGTGCCGAGGAAGATCGCCAGCAAAGAACCGGACAGGCCCAGGCCCGGCGCGAGTAATGCGCCGGTCTGCAAAACCATCAGGCCGATGCCGAGGGAGAACCACAGGGAAAACAGATCGCGACCGCCGAAGACACGCTTGTCAGCGGGCACGGCGAGGTCGGGAGAATAAGTGCCGGGTTGAATGCTCAAGGGTGTTATCTCAAAGGGACATTTGTTGTGATCGTTCCCACGCTCTGCGTGGGAATGCCTCTCGGGACGCTCCGCGTCCAGTGACGCGGAGCGTCACGGGCTGCATTCCCACGCGGAGCGTGGGAACGATCAGTACGGGGTCAAACTTTCTTGTACAGCTGACTGCCTTCCTGTTTGAACCGCTCGGCCTGCTCAGCTAGCCCCTTGGCGACGTCCACATCGACCGCGTCAATGCGTTGGTTGGCCGCATACTCGCGGACTTCCTGGGTGATTTTCATCGAGCAGAATTTCGGCCCGCACATCGAGCAGAAATGCGCGACCTTGGCCGAGTCCTTCGGCAGGGTTTCGTCGTGATAGGAACGTGCGGTGTCCGGGTCCAGGCCGAGGTTGAACTGGTCTTCCCAGCGGAATTCGAAACGCGCCTTGCTCAGTGCGTTGTCGCGGATCTGCGCGCCCGGGTGTCCCTTGGCCAGGTCCGCTGCGTGCGCGGCGATCTTGTAAGTGATGATCCCGGTCTTCACGTCATCCTTGTTCGGCAGGCCCAAGTGCTCCTTCGGCGTCACGTAGCAGAGCATCGCGCAACCGAACCAGCCGATCATCGCCGCGCCGATACCAGAGGTGATGTGGTCGTAGCCCGGAGCGATGTCGGTAGTCAGCGGGCCGAGGGTGTAGAACGGCGCCTCGTCGCAGCATTCGAGCTGCTTGTCCATGTTCTCTTTGATCAACTGCATCGGCACGTGGCCCGGGCCTTCGATCATGCATTGCACGTCGTGCTTCCAGGCAATCTTGGTCAGCTCGCCGAGGGTTTCCAGTTCGCCGAATTGCGCTTCGTCGTTGGCGTCGGCAATCGAGCCCGGACGCAGGCCATCGCCCAGCGAGAAGCTGACGTCGTAGGCCTTCATGATTTCGCAGATTTCGTCGAAGTGGGTGTAGAGGAAGTTCTCTTTGTGGTGCGCCAGGCACCACTTGGCCATGATCGAACCGCCACGGGAGACGATGCCGGTGACGCGTTTGGCGGTCAGCGGCACGTAGCGCAGGAGCACGCCGGCGTGAATGGTGAAGTAGTCGACGCCCTGCTCGGCCTGTTCGATCAGGGTGTCGCGGAACAGCTCCCAGGTCAGGTCTTCAGCGACGCCGTTGACCTTCTCCAGCGCCTGGTAGATCGGCACGGTACCGATCGGCACTGGCGAGTTGCGGATGATCCACTCGCGGGTTTCGTGAATGTGTTTACCGGTGGACAGGTCCATCACCGTGTCCGAGCCCCAGCGAATGCCCCAGGTCAGTTTCGCCACTTCTTCTTCGATCGAAGAACCCAGGGCGCTGTTGCCGATGTTGCCGTTGATCTTCACCAGGAAGTTACGGCCGATGATCATCGGTTCCAGTTCGACGTGGTTGATGTTGGCGGGAATGATCGCGCGGCCACGGGCGATTTCTTCGCGGACGAATTCAGGGGTGATTTCTTGCGGAATGCTTGCGCCGAAGCTGTGGCCGGCATGTTGCTGCTTGAGCAGGCCGGCCGCGCACGCTTCTTGCAGCTTCATGTTTTCGCGGATGGCGACGTATTCCATCTCGGCAGTGATGATGCCTTTGCGCGCGTAGTGCATCTGGCTGACGTTGGCCCCGGCCTTGGCGCGGCGCGGGTTGTTGACGTGGGCGAAGCGCAGTTTGGTCAGTTCGGCATCGGCCAGACGCTGCTGGCCGAAGTTCGAGCTCAGGCCCGGCAGGCGCTCGGTATCGCCACGGTCATCGATCCACGCTGAACGCACATCGGCCAGACCTTTGCGCACATCGATGACCACGTTCGGATCGGTGTACGGGCCGGAAGTGTCGTAGACAGTGACCGGCGCATTGATCTCGCCGCCGAAATCGGTCGGGGTTACATCGAGGCTGATTTCGCGCATCGGCACGCGAATGTCCGGGCGCGAGCCCTGAACGTAGACTTTTTGCGAACGGGTGAACGGCTTGACCGACTGCTCGTCGACCTTGGCCGAGTCACTCAGGTTGATCGCGTTTTTTTCTTTTGTTGTCATCACAGGCTCTCCAGACAGCATCCAGCAGTGGATTGTCGGAGCAGAACCTGAAAGGCACGGACGCACCAGGACCGGTGCTGTGCATTCGTCATGGCGTTCGATTGTCGAACAATATCCCGGACGAAGCACAAGAGGACTCGCCGGGTGACGAGAAATCTTGTTCCCTACGCAGGCGCTAACCTGATCAGGTTCAACGGGATCCGAAATTATTCGATCTCAGCCTCATAGCAAGGCACCCCGACAAGAACCCGGCCAGTCTAGACACAACCATCAAGGAACGCCAACACCGCAGCGAACGCCATGATGAATGGCGTAAATACCCAAGCTGGCCGATTGTTGCCGGAGCAATGCGCAACTACACTCGCTGGGCCTGCTCAAACTTGACGCTGTGCGGGCTGCGCCTTACCTTTGGCGCCCGGATTACTTCCATAATATTCATGCTAGGGATCGCCTCATGCTGCGCAAACTTTCATTGGCTGTTGCCGTGTCCTGTGCGTCCAACACAATGGCCTGGGCAGCGGAAGCACCATTGTCGACCAAAACCGATCTGGTCAGCGTCTATCAGGAAGCGGTCGACAACAACGCCGACCTCGCGGCGGCCCGCGCCCAGTATGGCGCGCAGAAAGAAGTGGTGCCCCAGGCCCGCGCCGGTCTGCTGCCGAACCTGTCCGGTGGCGCCGAAGTTGCTGACGTGCGCACCTCGATCGACCAGCCTTCAGCCATCGCCAACCGCAGCGCGCATTCCTATCAGGCGACCCTCGCGCAGCCGCTGTTCCGCGCCGATCGCTGGTTCCAGTATCAAGCGGCGAAGGACGTCAACGAGCAGGCCGCTCTGCAGCTGTCGGCCACCGAGCAAAACCTGATCCTGCAGAGCGCTGAAAGCTACTTTAACGTGCTGCGCAGCCAGGACAATCTGGCCTCGACCAAAGCTGAAGAAGCGGCGTTCAAACGTCAGCTCGACCAGTCCAATGAGCGCTTCGATGTCGGCCTTTCGGACAAGACTGACGTGCTGCAATCGCAAGCCAGTTACGACACCGCGCGAGCCAACCGCATCGTCGCCCAGCGTCAGGTCGATGATGCGTTCCAGGCGTTGATCACCCTGACCAACCGCCAGTACAACTCGATTCAGGGCATCGTCCACACGCTGCCGATCCTGCCGCCGGCACCCAACGATGCAAAATCCTGGGTCGACACGGCGGCGCGGCAGAACCTCAATCTGCTCGCCAGCAACTACGCGGTCAGCTCCGCCGAGCAGACGCTCAAGCAGCGCAAAGCCGGCCACTTGCCGACCCTCGACGCCGTGGCGAAATACGAGAAAGGCGACAACGACGCCCTCGGCTTCGCCAACCCCAACTCGTTCGGCGCGCCTTATGGCGGCAACGTCGAGCAGAGCACCCTGGGCCTGCAACTGAACATCCCGATCTACAGCGGCGGCCTGACCAGTTCGCAAGTGCGCCAGTCCTATGCGCAACTGGATCAGAGCGAACAGCAGCGCGAATCGCTGCGCCGGCAAGTGGTGGAAAACACCCGCAATCTGCACCGCGCGGTGAACACCGACGTCGAGCAGGTGCAGGCGCGCCGCCAGTCGATCATCTCCAACCAGAGCGCGGTGGAAGCCACGGAAATCGGTTATCAGGTCGGCACACGCAACATCGTCGACGTGCTCGACGCGCAGCGCCAGCTGTACACCTCGGTGCGCAACTACAACAACACCCGCTACGACTACATCCTCGACAACCTGCGCCTGAAGCAGGCGGCGGGGACGCTGAACCCGGGTGACCTGGAAGATCTGCGGCGTTATCTGAAAGCCGACTACAATCCTGACAAGGATTTCCTGCCGCCGGATCTGGCGTCGGCGGCCGAGGCGCAGCTCAAGGCCCGGCCATAAACAGTCTGGAATGAATCCCCTGTGGCGAGGGGATTTATCCCCGTCCGGCTGCGCAGCAGTCGTGAATCCTGCTTGCCAGATCTGACTGAACCACTGCGTCGAATGGTTTTGGGGCTGCTTCGCAACCCAGCGGGGATGAATCCCCTCGCCACAGTAAGGCCCGGCCATAAGCAATCTGGAATGAATCCCCTGTGGCGAGGGGATTTATCCCCGTCCGGCTGCGCAGCAGTCGTGAATCCTGCTTGCCAGATCTGACTGAACCACTGCGTCGAATGGTTTTGGGGCTGCTTCGCAACCCAGCGGGGATGAATCCCCTCGCCACAGTAAGGCCCGGCCATAAGCAATCTGGAATGAATCCCCTGTGGCGAGGGGATTTATCCCCGTCCGGCTGCGCAGCAGTCGTGAATCCTGCTTGCCAGATCTGACTGAACCACTGCGTCGAATGGTTTTGGGGCTGCTTCGCAACCCAGCGGGGATAAATCCCCTCACCACAGTAATATTCCAGGCGACTATTGGATCAGCCGCGCTAGGCCATCCAGCAGCCGCTGCAACGCGCCCTGATTACGCCGCATCACCGCCAGCCCGGCCTCGGCCATGCGCTGCGCATCACGTGGCAGTTCGAACAAGCGCTGCACCTCGACTGCGAGGCCTTCGGCATCATCCACTTCGGCCAACGCCCCGGCTTCGCGCAGTTGCGCGGCGATGTCGAGGAAGTTGAACAGGTGTGGGCCGCTGAGTACCGGTTTCGCCAGCGCGGCGGGTTCGAGCAGGTTGTGCCCGCCATTCGGCACCAGACTGCCGCCGACAAATGCGCTGTCGGCCAGGGCATAGAGAAACAGCAACTCGCCCATGGTGTCGCCAAGCAGCACGCGCGTCTGCGCATCGACATTGGCCCCGGTCGAGCGACGTACCGTGGCGAAACCTTCGCGCTGGCACAGCTCGAACACCGAATTGAAGCGCTCCGGATGACGCGGCACCAGAATCAATAATGCATCCGGATGATTGGCCAACAGGCGACGATGAGCGTCGAGCACCACTTCGTCTTCGCCTTCGTGAGTGCTCGCGGCGATCCACACGGGACGATCCTGTGCCTGCCACTGGCTACGCAGATCGGCTGCACGCTGCAACAGTTGCGGGTCGATGGTCAGGTCGAACTTGATCGAACCGGTGACGTCAACGGTTTCCGAACGCGCGCCGAGATCGCGGAAGCGCTGGGCCTCGGCTTCGGTCTGCACCGCCAACAGGCTCATCTCGGCAAGCATCGGCGCGGTGAGTTTGCTGAAGCGGCCATAGCCTTTGGCGGAACGCTGCGACAACCGTCCATTGGCCAGCGCCACCGGAATTCCGCGCTTGGCACACTGATGAATGTGGTTGGGCCACAGCTCGGTTTCCATGATCACCGCCAGTTTCGGCTGCACGCGATCAAGAAAACGTGCCGCCGCACAAGGCAAGTCATACGGCAGATAGCAGTGTTGAATGCGCGCCTCGTGGGCGAACAGTGCCTGAATCCGCTCCGAACCGGTCGGGGTCATGCAGGTCACGGTGATCGGCAGCGCCGGATAGCGTTCCAGCAGCGCGCGGACCATCGGCGCGGCGGCAATGCTTTCGCCCACCGACACCGCGTGCACCCAGATGCCGCCGGGCTGCAAGGTCGGCATGCCAAGAGTAAAGCGCTCGCCAATGCGTTTGGCATACGCCGGCGCCTTGCGCGCGCGCAGCCACAGCCGAATCGCCACCAATGGCAGCCCCAGGTAAAACAACGCGGTGTAGAGAGTTCTGTTCATGGCGGCGGAGTTTATCGGCTTTTGTCGCCGATCGCCCGCAAGTGCACGGCAAAACGTTCCGCCAGCCAGCGCGCGGCGGGGCCGAGCGGTTCGTCGCGGCGCCAGACCAGTTCCACCACCAGCGCCGGCGGCGTCCATTCACTGTCGAGCTCAATCATTTGGCCCTGATACGCCGAGTACTGCACAACGTGGCGCGGCAACCAGGCCCAGCCGAGATCGCGCACCAGCCATTCGGACATTACGTAAAAACTGTCGGCGCGCCATACCTGTGGGCTGGCCGGCTCGTTGCCGGGATAGACACTGGTCTGTGTCGACATCAGCAATTGCCGGTGCTGCGCCAGTTGCTGGCAGGTCACATAGGACTGCTGCGCCAGCGGATGATTGACGCCGCAGACCGTGACCATTTCCACTCGACCCAGTACGCGGCGCTCAAGGGCTTCGGGGATTTCATCGTGATAGAACAGCAGACCGAGGTCGGCGCGCCGTTCGACCAGTTTGCGCGCGACTTCGCCTTGGGCGGCGCTGGTAAGTTGCACTTCCAGGCTGGGAAACTGCTCGGCCAGTTCGCCGAAACTTTCCACCAGCGCCTGATAGGGCATCGCCTCGTCCTGGGCCACCCGCAACTGCGCCTCCTGACCGCGCAGCATCGCCATGGCCCTGCCGTTAAGGCGCTCGCACTGGCGCAACACTTCCCGCGCTTCCTCCAGTAACGCCGCGCCCGCCTCGGTGAGCATCGGCTGCCGACCGCTGCTGCGTTCGAACAGGCTCACGCCCAAATCCTCTTCGAGCATCGCAACAGCGCTGCTGATCGCCGATTGCGCCTTGCGTTGTCGACGTGCCACGGCGGAGAAAGACCGCTGTTCAGCGACATCGACAAATACCCGCAGCTGATCGAGATTCCATTGCATGCTTGCTACCAACCCATCTATAGAACAGATAGGTAATGACTTTACCCCATCTGAGCAATCCCTAAAATGTCGCCTCAGCAAGCAACGATTTATTTGAGGATCGAAACCATGAACGCCTACGTCTATCTGGCCATCGCCATCTGCGCCGAAGTGATCGCCACCGTTTCGATGAAAGCGGTCAAGGGCTTCAGCACGCCGCTGCCGTTGATTCTGGTGATTGTCGGCTATGGGATCGCATTCTGGATGCTGACGCTGGTGGTGCGCACCGTACCGGTGGGCGTTGCCTACGCGGTCTGGGCGGGGATGGGCATTGTCATGGTCAGCGTCGCCGCTCTGTTCATTTACGGGCAGAAGCTCGACGTACCAGCGATGCTGGGGATGGCGTTGATCGTGCTGGGGGTCGTTGTGATTCAGCTGTTTTCGAAAACTGCGGGGCATTAAAAAGCAGCAGCAAGCTTCAAGCGGCAAGCCGCAAGCATTGCTGATTTGCTGGTCCGGGTTGCAGCTTGCAGCTTGAAGCTTGAAACTTGCGGCTTCTTCAAGCTCCGAGGTCGCTGCATGCCATCCGTTATTTCCACCGACGTTCTGATTGTCGGCGCTGGTGTCGCCGG
>NZ_RCNZ01000143.1:0-1827 GCF_004307525.1 Pseudomonas sp. Sample_21
ACTTCGGTGAGCAGCCAGAGGTCGTTCCACTTGGCTTTCGGGTGTTCGGTCAGGGCGAGGAAATGGCCGCTGACCAGCAGTGGCTGATCACTCTTGCCTTCGGCCAATTGGAAGTCGCTGCGATGGCGTTCGAGGGCGCGTTTGGCCAGGTGCTTGCCGCGCTCGCGGTCGATGAAGCGGCCCGGGTAATCGTAGTCTTCGAGGTCGGGCAGGGCGTCGCCACGGTTTTCGCTTTCCAGGGTCAGGCGCGGTTTTTCGAAGTCGTAGTCGCGACGGGTGGTGCGGCTGGTGCGGGTTTCCAGGCGCAGGTCGAAGCGCTTGATCACCGGGTTGCTGGCGACCATGCCGGAGTCTTGCTGATAGGGCACCGGGGCCAGTTTCGGGAACACCGTCTGGTCGTCGCCGAACACCAACTTGTGCGCGTTGGCGCTGTGCTGGAAGTGGAAGTGAATGCCTTCTTCCTCGCACAGGCGCTGGATGAAGTGCAGATCCGACTCGTCGTATTGCACGCAGTAGATGCGCTCGGGATAGATCGAGCCGGTCTTGAATTCGTAGGCGTTGCCCTGAATGCCGTGCTCTTCCAGCACTTGGCCGATGATCTTCGGCACGCTGAGGTTCTGGAAGATGCGCTGGTTGATGCGGTGCGCCAGATACGCCAGTTGCGGGCGCAGGGTCACCGAATAACGCGTCAGGCGCTTGCCGGAATCGCCTTGCGCGGCGCGGTAGATCTGGCCATGGATGCCGCTGCCGTCAGGCGACAGCTGCAGAAAGGCCGGTTTGTGCAGCAGGGTTTCGAGGTCCAGCGACGGCTGCTCACTGACCAGCTCCACCTCAAAGACAAAAGGCTGGCTGATGGCTTCCCGGCCGGTGAGGGTAAACACCTGAAAGTCGGCGGAAAGCCCTTCGATGGTCAGGGCAAAGTGGGTTTCATTGGCCGGCGCGAACATCCCTTGTTCCTCGTGCTGTACAGCGGCGCTCGTCGACGACCGCAAAAAAAGCGGCTCAACGTACGCGAAATTCTGGAGGGGCGTAAACAACATCGACCAGCAGAGCTGGCCGATGCGTGTAACGGTCAGCCGTAATTAAACGACTGGAGCACGCCAGTCATCGGAACCCGAAGTACCGGATACTTCGTGGGTCCAGGTGATTTTGCGGTAGGTGAACTGCACTTCTTCCAGGTGGGTGAAGTGCGCGTTGCCTGGATCCTGGCAGTTGTGCATTTTGTTGTTGATGGCGACGATGATCGCGTCTTCCAGTTTGGTGGTGTAGTAGTGCTCTTGGGTGCCTTGAGCCGAGGTGCGGTACCACTGGATAACGATTTCGCTCATGCGCTCGCCGGAAGTCAGAGCTGCTTGCAGCAGTGGCGAAGCCTTGTCGTAGACCTTAGTGATCACAACTGGCTTGTGAACGCGCTGACCGGTTGGCTGACCGGATTGCGGGTCACGCGGGATGATCACGTCGTGGGTGAAAGCCTGAACCATGACCTGGTCTTCGTGGCCTTCCTGGTAGGTGTTGCCAACGGAGTCGGCGGTGAAAGCGCCGGCAGTGATCAGGCCTTGTTTTTCGCCGGTAACCGACATGTACGCTGGTGTTGCCATGGGGTGCTCTCCTTGCGGATAAAGTTAGGGTGCCCGGAGGCGAAATCGCCCGGTGGGTGGCTGAGGGTTATCAAGGAGCGTGCCAGGTTTAGCGCGGTGCCCGGATGGCGGGGACGCCACGCTGGTTGGTCATCATTCGGGGCGATTTTCAGCGGGAAAATCGGGAGGAAGTGCGCAAGAAGTTGCGCAGTACTGCGCAACTTCTTGCGCACTTGGCTGCAGGGCTTGC
>NZ_RCNZ01000090.1:0-15450 GCF_004307525.1 Pseudomonas sp. Sample_21
TTCGGGCCGGCATAATGGTCGGCCTGATTTTGTTTTAGGTCAGTAGCTCAATTGGCAGAGCGACGGTCTCCAAAACCGTAGGTTGGGGGTTCGATTCCCTCCTGACCTGCCAGATTCACTCGGTGTGTCTGGCTTTCTTTTCACAGGATCTTCATAGATGACTCCTAAAGCTGAAGCTCAAGGCTCTCGCTTCGATCTGCTCAAGTGGCTTGTAGTAGTCGCTTTGGTGGTTGTTGGCGTTGTTGGCAATCAGTATTACGCTGCTTCGCCGATCCTGTACCGTGTACTCGCTTTGCTTGCCATTGCTGCTGTAGCTGCCTTTGTAGGCCTGCAGACCGCGAAGGGCAAGTCTTTCTTTGTACTGGTTAAGGAAGCTCGCACCGAGATTCGTAAAGTCGTGTGGCCAACTCGCCAAGAAACCACGCAGACCACGCTGATTGTCGTGGCTGTTGTTCTGGTTATGGCGTTGCTGTTGTGGGGTCTCGATTCCCTGCTCGGCTGGCTTGTTTCCTTGATTGTCGGCTAAGGGTGTCCCGTGGCTAAGCGTTGGTATGTTGTGCATGCTTACTCGGGTTACGAGAAGCATGTGATGCGCTCGCTGATCGAGCGCGTAAAGCTGGCTGGCATGGAAGATGGCTTCGGCGAGATTCTGGTTCCCACTGAAGAAGTGGTTGAGATGCGTAACGGCCAGAAGCGCAAAAGCGAACGGAAGTTCTTCCCAGGCTATGTGCTGGTCCAGATGGATATGAACGAGGGTACTTGGCACTTGGTCAAGGATACTCCTCGGGTGATGGGTTTCATCGGCGGTACCGCTGACAAGCCTGCACCAATTACCGATAAAGAGGCAGAAGCGATTCTGCGTCGCGTTGCTGATGGTAGCGACAAGCCGAAGCCGAAGACGTTGTTCGAGCCAGGCGAGACGGTGCGTGTCAATGACGGTCCATTCGCTGATTTCAATGGCGTTGTGGAAGAAGTTAACTACGAAAAGAGCCGGATCCAAGTGGCAGTGCTCATTTTCGGTCGCTCTACTCCGGTGGAGCTCGAGTTCAGTCAGGTCGAGAAGGTCTAACTGGACAAGCAATCCCAACCCCGCAGCCTTAGGCTGTGGGGTTTTGTCGTCACTGGGATAAACGCGCAAGTAACCGGGGAGCCTTTCGAGGCGTTCGAACCCGTAATTGGAGTGCCTCATGGCCAAGAAGATTACCGCTTACATCAAGCTGCAAGTGAAGGCCGCTCAGGCTAACCCAAGTCCACCGGTTGGTCCTGCTCTGGGTCAGCACGGCGTGAACATCATGGAATTCTGCAAGGCTTTCAACGCCCGTACTCAGGGTCTTGAGCCAGGTTTGCCGACTCCAGTGATCATCACTGTCTACAGCGACCGTAGCTTCACTTTCGAAACCAAATCCACCCCTGCTTCGGTTCTGCTGAAGAAGGCGGCCGGTCTGACCAGCGGTTCCGCTCGTCCGAACACCGTTAAGGTTGGCACTGTTACCCGTGCTCAGCTGGAAGAAATCGCGAAAACCAAAAACGCGGATCTGACTGCAGCTGATATGGATGCAGCCGTGCGTACTATCGCCGGTTCTGCTCGTAGCATGGGCCTTAACGTGGAGGGTGTGTAATGGCTAAGCTGACCAAGCGTCAAAAGGCTATCGCCGGCAAAATCGAAGCAGGCAAGGCCTACAACATTGTAGACGCCGCTGCTCTGCTGGCCGAGCTGTCGACTGTCAAGTTCAGCGAGTCGTTCGACGTTGCTGTAAACCTGGGTGTAGACCCGCGTAAATCTGACCAGGTTGTTCGTAGCGCTACTGTGCTGCCACACGGCACTGGCAAGACCGTTCGCGTTGCTGTGTTCACCCAGGGTCCAGCTGCTGAGGCCGCTCTGGCTGCCGGCGCTGACCGTGTAGGTATGGACGACCTGGCTGCCGAAATGAAAGGCGGCGACCTGAACTATGACGTAGTGATCGCATCCCCGGATGCCATGCGCGTTGTAGGTCAGTTGGGTCAGATCCTCGGTCCACGCGGCCTGATGCCTAACCCGAAAGTAGGCACCGTAACTCCAGACGTAGCCAACGCGGTCAAGAACGCCAAAGCTGGTCAGGTTCGTTATCGCACCGACAAAAACGGCATCATCCACACTTCCGTTGGCAAGATCGGCTTCGACGCCGTCAAGCTGAAGGAAAACGTTGAAGCCCTGATCGCTGATCTGAAGCGTATCAAGCCAGCTTCCTCGAAAGGCATTTACGTCAAGCGCGTTACCCTGAGCACCACCATGGGCCCAGGTCTGGTTATCGACCAGAGCTCGCTCGACGCGTAAGACAAAGGTTGGCGCGGTTTGCCGCGCCAATTGAAAGATTGGGGTCCCTGCCTGGCGGGGGCTATCCAAGACCGTAGGCGGCGCAAGCCTTAAACCTCAAGCCTACGCAGATGGTGCTCCCGGTTCCTTACCGAATCAGACACCAAAACGACATTCGGTTCCGATCGAATGAAACGGTAACAAGCAGGAGTTAAACCCGTGGCAATTAATCTCGAAGACAAGAAGGCCATCGTCGCTGAAGTCAACGAGGCTGCCAAAGTCGCTCTGTCCGCTGTCGTGGTTGATGCACGTGGCGTAACAGTAGGCGCAATGACCGGACTCCGTAAAGAGGCTCGTGAAGCTGGCGTTTACGTACGTGTTGTACGTAACACCCTGCTCAAGCGCGCTGTTGCTGACACTCAATACAGTGTCCTCAACGACGTGTTCACCGGCCCGACCCTGATTGCATTCTCGAACGAACATCCGGGCGCTGCTGCCCGTATCTTCAAAGAGTTTGCCAAGGGTCAGGACAAGTTCGAGATCAAGGCAGCTGCGTTCGAGGGCAAGTTCCTCGCAGCTAATCAGATCGACGTACTGGCAACTCTGCCGACCCGTGACGAAGCAATTTCTCAGCTGATGAGCGTGATTCAAGGCGCAACCAGCAAATTGGCTCGTACTCTGGCGGCAATTCGCGACCAGAAAGAAGCTGCCGCAGCCTAAGGCTCGTCACTTCTCGCGTTTTTTGTTTATTTCGATGGTCGCGTAGGCCGTCCCCCAATTCAGGAATTGAGTCATGTCTCTGACTAACGAACAAATCATCGAAGCAATCGGCCAGAAATCCGTAGTGGAAATCGTTGAGCTGATCAAAGCGATGGAAGAAACCTTCGGTGTTACCGCTGCTGCCGCTTCGGCTGGCCCAGCTGTAGCTGCTGCTGCTGTTGAAGAGCAAACCGAGTTCAACGTTGTTCTGCTGGAAGCTGGCGAGAAGAAGGTTAACGTGATCAAGGCAGTTCGTGAACTGACCGGTCTGGGCCTGAAAGAAGCCAAAGAGAAAGTAGACGGCGCTCCTCAGGTTGTAGCTGAAGGCGTTTCGAAAGAAGCGGCTGAAGACGCCAAGAAGAAGCTGGAAGAAGCAGGCGCTAAAGTCGAGCTGAAGTAAGCATCGACTTTGCTCCTCCAGCCCGAGCGTCAAGCGACAGGCTGATGGCTGGTGGCTCTTGCCACCGGCCTTTTTCCGTTATTGGCAGCCGACTGGGTCGGTGCTGATAAAGGCGCTGTAACCACCCGATGCGGTGGCGCAAACCATGGGGTTTGCACGATTTTCTGGCTGCTCCCGTCGGGAGGGGCCAAACAAGCAGGTGACCAAGCTGGGGAACGCTGATGGCTTACTCATATACTGAGAAAAAACGTATCCGCAAGGACTTTAGCAAGTTGCCGGACGTCATGGATGTGCCTTACCTCCTGGCCATCCAGCTGGATTCGTATCGTGAATTCTTGCAAGCGGGAGCGACTAAAGATCAGTTCCGCGACGTGGGCCTGCATGCGGCCTTCAAATCCGTTTTCCCGATCATCAGCTACTCCGGCAATGCTGCGCTGGAGTACGTCGGTTATCGCCTGGGCGAACCGGCATTTGATGTCAAAGAATGCGTATTGCGCGGTGTAACTTTCGCCGTACCTTTGCGGGTAAAAGTGCGCCTGATCATTTTCGACAAAGAATCGTCGAACAAAGCGATCAAGGACATCAAAGAGCAAGAAGTCTACATGGGTGAAATCCCCCTGATGACTGAGAACGGTACCTTCGTAATCAACGGTACCGAGCGTGTTATCGTTTCCCAGCTGCACCGTTCCCCGGGCGTGTTCTTCGACCACGACCGCGGCAAGACGCACAGCTCCGGCAAACTGCTGTACTCGGCTCGCATCATTCCTTACCGCGGTTCGTGGCTGGACTTCGAATTCGACCCGAAAGACTGCGTCTTCGTGCGTATCGACCGTCGTCGCAAACTGCCGGCTTCGGTACTGCTGCGCGCACTCGGTTACACCACCGAAGAAGTGCTGGACGCGTTCTACACCACCAACGTATTCCACCTGAGCGGCGAAACCCTCAGCCTGGAACTGGTGCCGTCGCGCCTGCGTGGTGAAGTTGCGGTTCTGGACATCCAGGACGAGAAGGGCAAGGTCATCGTTGAGCAAGGCCGCCGTATTACCGCGCGCCACATCAACCAGATCGAAAAAGCCGGTATCAAGACGCTGGACGTGCCACTGGACTACGTCCTTGGTCGCACCACCGCCAAGGCTATCGTGCACCCGGCTACCGGCGAAATCCTGGCCGAATGCAACACCGAGCTGAACACTGAAGTCCTGGCTAAAATCGCCAAGGCTCAGGTCGTTCGCATCGAGACCCTGTACACCAACGACATCGACTGCGGTCCGTTCGTCTCCGACACGCTGAAGATCGACTCCACCAGCAACCAATTGGAAGCGCTGGTCGAGATCTATCGCATGATGCGTCCAGGCGAGCCGCCAACCAAAGACGCTGCCGAAACCCTGTTCAACAACCTGTTCTTCAGCCCTGAGCGCTATGACCTGTCTGCGGTCGGCCGGATGAAGTTCAACCGTCGTATCGGTCGTACCGAGATCGAAGGTTCGGGCGTGCTGTGCAAGGAAGACATCGTCGCGGTCCTGAAGACTCTGGTCGACATCCGCAACGGTAAAGGCATCGTCGATGACATCGACCACCTGGGTAACCGTCGTGTTCGCTGCGTAGGCGAAATGGCCGAGAACCAGTTCCGCGTTGGCCTGGTACGTGTTGAGCGTGCGGTCAAAGAGCGTCTGTCGATGGCAGAAAGCGAAGGCCTGATGCCGCAAGACCTGATCAACGCCAAGCCAGTGGCTGCGGCGGTGAAAGAGTTCTTCGGTTCCAGCCAGCTGTCGCAGTTCATGGACCAGAACAACCCGCTGTCCGAGATCACCCACAAGCGTCGTGTCTCTGCACTCGGCCCTGGCGGTCTGACTCGTGAGCGCGCAGGCTTCGAAGTCCGTGACGTACACCCGACTCACTACGGTCGTGTCTGCCCGATTGAAACGCCGGAAGGTCCGAACATCGGCCTGATCAACTCCCTGGCTGCGTACGCTCGCACCAACCAGTACGGCTTCCTGGAAAGCCCGTACCGCGTGGTGAAAGAGGGTGTGGTCACCGACGAGATCGTGTTCCTGTCCGCTATTGAAGAAGCCGATCACGTGATCGCGCAGGCTTCGGCGACCATGAACGAGCAGAAAGTCCTGATCGACGAACTGGTTGCCGTACGTCACCTGAACGAATTCACCGTCAAGGCGCCGGAAGACGTCACCCTGATGGACGTTTCGCCGAAGCAGGTTGTATCGGTTGCAGCGTCGCTGATTCCGTTCCTCGAGCACGACGACGCCAACCGTGCGTTGATGGGTTCGAACATGCAGCGTCAGGCTGTACCGACTCTGCGCGCTGACAAGCCGCTGGTAGGTACCGGCATGGAGCGTAACGTAGCCCGTGACTCCGGCGTTTGCGTCGTGGCTCGTCGTGGTGGCGTGATCGACTCCGTAGACGCCAGCCGTATCGTGGTTCGTGTTGCCGATGACGAAGTTGAAACCGGTGAAGCCGGTGTCGACATCTACAACCTGACCAAATACACCCGCTCGAACCAGAACACCTGCATCAACCAGCGTCCGCTGGTGCGTAAAGGTGATCGCGTTCAGCGTAGCGACATCATGGCCGACGGCCCGTCCACCGACATGGGTGAACTGGCGCTGGGTCAGAACATGCGCATCGCGTTCATGGCATGGAACGGCTTCAACTTCGAAGACTCCATCTGCCTGTCCGAGCGTGTGGTTCAGGAAGACCGTTTCACCACGATCCACATTCAGGAACTGACCTGTGTGGCCCGTGACACCAAGCTTGGCCCAGAGGAAATCACTGCGGACATCCCGAACGTGGGTGAAGCTGCACTGAACAAGCTGGACGAAGCCGGTATCGTTTACGTAGGTGCTGAAGTAGGCGCAGGCGACATCCTGGTGGGTAAGGTCACTCCGAAAGGCGAGACCCAACTGACTCCGGAAGAAAAACTGCTGCGTGCAATCTTCGGTGAAAAAGCCAGCGACGTTAAAGACACCTCCCTGCGCGTGCCGACCGGCACCAAAGGTACTGTCATCGACGTACAGGTCTTCACCCGCGACGGCGTTGAGCGTGATGCTCGTGCACTGTCGATCGAGAAGTCCCAGCTGGACGAGATTCGCAAGGATCTGAACGAAGAGTTCCGCATCGTTGAAGGCGCGACTTTCGAACGTCTGCGTTCCGCACTGGTAGGCCACAAGGCCGAAGGCGGCGCCGGCCTGAAGAAAGGTCAGGACATCACCGACGAAGTACTCGACGGTCTTGAGCACGGCCAGTGGTTCAAACTGCGCATGGCTGAAGATGCGCTGAACGAGCAGCTCGAGAAGGCTCAGGCTTACATCGTAGATCGTCGCCGTCTGCTGGACGACAAGTTCGAAGACAAGAAGCGCAAACTGCAGCAGGGCGATGACCTGGCTCCAGGCGTGCTGAAAATCGTCAAGGTTTACCTGGCAATCCGTCGCCGCATCCAGCCGGGCGACAAGATGGCCGGTCGTCACGGTAACAAGGGTGTGGTCTCCGTGATCATGCCGGTTGAAGACATGCCGCACGATGCCAATGGCACCCCGGTCGACGTGGTCCTCAACCCGCTGGGCGTACCTTCGCGTATGAACGTTGGTCAGATCCTCGAAACCCACCTGGGCCTCGCGGCCAAAGGTCTGGGCGAGAAGATCAACCGGATGGTCGAAGAGCAGCGTAAAGTCGCTGAACTGCGCACCTTCCTGGACGAGATCTACAACCAGATCGGCGGTCGTAACGAAGATCTGGACAGCTTCTCCGATCAAGAAATCCTCGATCTGGCGAACAACCTGCGTGGCGGCGTTCCAATGGCCACTCCAGTGTTCGACGGCGCCAAGGAAAGCGAAATCAAGGCCATGCTGAAACTGGCAGACCTGCCGGAAAGCGGCCAGATGCAACTGACCGACGGCCGCACCGGCAACAAGTTCGAGCGTCCAGTTACCGTTGGCTACATGTACATGCTGAAGCTGAACCACTTGGTAGACGACAAGATGCACGCGCGTTCTACCGGTTCTTACAGCCTGGTTACCCAGCAGCCGCTGGGTGGTAAGGCGCAGTTCGGTGGTCAGCGTTTCGGGGAGATGGAGGTCTGGGCACTGGAAGCATACGGTGCTGCTTACACTCTGCAAGAAATGCTCACAGTGAAGTCGGACGATGTGAACGGCCGTACCAAGATGTACAAGAACATCGTGGATGGCGATCACCGTATGGAGCCGGGCATGCCCGAGTCCTTCAACGTGTTGATCAAGGAAATTCGTTCCCTCGGCATCGATATCGATCTGGAAACCGAATAACACGTGACGCGAATCGAGAGCGGGGCAGGAATGCCCGCTCTCTGCTCCGCCAGGAGGAAAGGCCTTGAAAGACCTACTGAATTTGCTGAAAAACCAGGGTCAAGTCGAAGAGTTCGACGCCATCCGCATCGGATTGGCCTCGCCGGAGATGATCCGTTCGTGGTCGTTCGGTGAAGTTAAAAAGCCGGAAACCATCAACTACCGTACGTTCAAACCCGAGCGTGACGGCCTGTTCTGCGCCAAGATCTTTGGTCCGGTAAAGGATTACGAGTGCCTGTGCGGTAAGTACAAGCGCTTGAAGCACCGTGGTGTGATCTGCGAGAAGTGCGGCGTTGAAGTTGCACTGGCCAAGGTTCGTCGTGAGCGCATGGCGCACATCGAACTGGCTTCGCCGGTTGCCCACATCTGGTTCCTGAAATCGCTGCCGTCGCGTATCGGCCTGCTGATGGACATGACCCTGCGTGATATCGAACGCGTTCTCTACTTCGAGAGCTATGTCGTTATCGATCCAGGCATGACCACCCTTGAAAAAGGTCAGCTGCTGAACGACGAGCAGTATTTCGAAGCGCTGGAAGAGTTCGGTGACGATTTCGACGCCCGCATGGGTGCCGAAGCTGTCCGTGAACTGCTGCACGCTATCGACCTGGAGCACGAGATTGGCCGTCTGCGCGAAGAGATTCCGCAAACCAACTCGGAAACCAAGATCAAGAAGCTGTCCAAGCGTCTGAAGTTGATGGAAGCCTTCCAGGGTTCCGGCAACCTGCCAGAGTGGATGGTGCTGACCGTTTTGCCGGTTCTGCCGCCAGATCTGCGTCCACTGGTCCCGCTGGATGGCGGTCGTTTCGCGACCTCCGACCTCAACGATCTGTATCGTCGAGTGATCAACCGTAACAACCGTTTGAAGCGCCTGCTGGATCTGTCCGCGCCGGACATCATCGTGCGCAACGAAAAGCGTATGTTGCAGGAAGCGGTCGATGCACTGCTCGACAACGGTCGTCGTGGCCGCGCTATCACTGGTTCCAACAAGCGTCCTCTGAAATCCCTGGCTGACATGATCAAGGGTAAGCAAGGTCGTTTCCGTCAGAACTTGCTCGGTAAGCGTGTTGACTACTCCGGTCGTTCGGTAATTACTGTAGGCCCGACCCTGCGTCTGCACCAGTGCGGTCTGCCGAAGAAGATGGCTCTCGAGCTGTTCAAGCCGTTCATTTTCGGCAAGCTGGAAATGCGTGGTCTGGCGACCACCATCAAAGCGGCCAAGAAAATGGTCGAGCGCGAGTTGCCAGAGGTTTGGGACGTTCTCGCTGAAGTGATTCGCGAACACCCGGTTCTGCTCAACCGTGCGCCGACCCTTCACCGTCTGGGTATCCAGGCGTTTGAACCGGTACTGATCGAAGGTAAGGCTATCCAGCTGCACCCTCTGGTCTGCGCCGCGTACAACGCCGACTTCGACGGCGACCAGATGGCCGTGCACGTACCGCTGACGCTGGAAGCCCAGCTCGAAGCGCGTGCATTGATGATGTCGACCAACAACATTCTGTCGCCAGCCAACGGTGAGCCAATCATCGTTCCGTCGCAGGACGTTGTATTGGGTCTGTACTACATGACTCGTGAAGCGATCAACGCCAAGGGCGAAGGTCGTGTGTTCGCGGATCTGCAGGAAGTCGACCGTGTGTTCCGTGCCGGCGAAGCCGCACTGCACGCCAAGGTCAAGGTTCGTATCAACGAAACCGTCAACGACCGTGACGGCAACAGCGTGAGCGGTACCCGTATCGTCGACACCACTGTCGGCCGTGCGCTGCTGTTCCAGGTTGTGCCAAAAGGTCTGTCGTTCGACGTCGTCAACCTGCCGATGAAGAAAAAGGCGATCTCCAAGCTGATCAACCAGTGCTACCGCGTGGTTGGTCTGAAAGAGACCGTGATCTTCGCTGACCAGTTGATGTACACCGGTTTCGCTTACTCGACCATCTCCGGCGTTTCCATCGGTGTTAACGACTTCGTTATCCCGGATGAAAAAGCCCGCATCATCGGTGCGGCCACCGACGAAGTGAAAGAGATCGAGAGCCAGTACGCCTCCGGCCTGGTAACCCAGGGCGAGAAGTACAACAAAGTGATCGACCTCTGGTCGAAAGCGAACGACGAAGTTTCCAAGGCGATGATGGCCAACCTCTCGAAAGAGAAAGTCATCGACCGTCACGGCGACGAAGTCGACCAAGAGTCTTTCAACTCGATGTACATGATGGCCGACTCGGGTGCGCGGGGTTCCGCAGCACAGATTCGTCAGCTGGCCGGTATGCGTGGTCTGATGGCCAAGCCGGACGGTTCCATCATTGAAACGCCGATTACTGCGAACTTCCGTGAAGGTCTGAGCGTACTTCAGTACTTCATCTCGACGCACGGTGCTCGTAAAGGTCTGGCGGATACCGCGTTGAAAACCGCTAACTCCGGTTACCTGACTCGTCGTCTGGTAGACGTGGCGCAGGATCTGGTAGTAACCGAGATCGATTGCGGCACCGAACACGGTCTGCTGATGACTCCGCACATTGAAGGCGGTGACGTTGTAGAACCGTTGGGTGAGCGCGTACTGGGTCGTGTCATTGCCCGTGACGTATTCAAGCCGGGTACCGAGGACGTTATCGTTCCTGCCGGCACTCTGGTTGACGAGAAGTGGGTCGAGTTCATCGAGCTGAACAGCATCGACGAAGTGATCGTGCGTTCGCCGATCAGCTGCGAAACCCGCTACGGCATCTGCGCCAAGTGCTACGGCCGTGATCTGGCTCGTGGTCACCAGGTGAACATCGGTGAAGCGGTCGGCGTTATCGCTGCCCAGTCTATCGGTGAGCCGGGTACCCAGCTGACCATGCGTACGTTCCACATCGGTGGTGCGGCAAGCCGTACTTCCGCAGCCGACAGCGTTCAGGTGAAGAATGGCGGTACCGTCCGTCTGCACAACCTGAAGCACGTTGAGCGAGTGGATGGCCATCTGGTTGCTGTGTCCCGTTCCGGTGAGCTGGCAATCGCGGATGACTTCGGTCGTGAGCGCGAGCGTTACAAGCTGCCGTACGGTGCTGTGATTTCGGTTAAAGAAGGTGACAAGGTCGACGCTGGCGCAATCGTGGCCAAGTGGGATCCGCACACTCACCCGATCGTTACCGAAATGAAAGGTACCGTGACCTACGTGGGCATGGAAGAAGGCATCACGATCAAGCGTCAGACTGACGAATTGACCGGTATGACCAACATTGAAGTACTTGACGCGAAAGATCGTCCAGCTGCCGGTAAGGAAATCCGTCCAGCAGTGAAGATGGTCGACGACAACGGCAAGGATCTGTTGCTGCCAGGCACTGACGTTATCGCTCAGTACTTCCTGCCAGCCAACGCCCTGGTCGGTGTGGCTGACGGTGCGAAGATTGCGATCGGTGACGTTATCGCTCGTATCCCGCAGGAAACTTCGAAGACCCGTGACATCACCGGTGGTCTGCCGCGTGTTGCCGACCTGTTCGAAGCCCGTCGTCCGAAAGAAGCGTCGATTCTGGCTGAAGTCAGCGGCACCATCGCGTTCGGTAAAGAGACCAAAGGCAAGCGCCGTCTGGTCATTACCCCGAACGACGGTAGCGATCCGTACGAAGAGCTGATTCCGAAGTGGCGTCACCTGAACGTCTTCGAAGGCGAACAGGTAAACCGCGGCGAAGTTATCTCCGACGGTCCAAGCGATCCGCACGACATCCTGCGTCTGCTGGGTGTAAGCGCGCTGGCCAAGTACATCGTCAACGAGATCCAGGACGTTTATCGTCTGCAAGGCGTGAAGATCAACGACAAGCACATCGAGACCATCCTGCGTCAGATGCTGCGTAAAGTTGAGATCTCCGAGTCCGGCGATTCCAGCTTCATCAAGGGCGACCAGATGGAACTGACTCACGTACTGGTAGAGAACGAGCGCCTGGGCGCGGAAGACAAGTTTGTCTCCAAGTTCACTCGCGTTCTGCTGGGTATCACCAAGGCGTCGTTGTCCACCGAATCGTTCATCTCGGCGGCTTCCTTCCAGGAAACCACCCGCGTACTGACCGAAGCGGCAGTCACCGGCAAGCGCGATTACCTGCGCGGCCTGAAAGAAAACGTAGTCGTGGGTCGTCTGATCCCGGCCGGTACCGGTCTTGCCTATCACAGCGAGCGCAAGCGCCGCCGTGATGCCGACAAGCCGTTGCGCGTAAGCGCCAGTGAAGTGGAAGCTGCACTGACCGAAGCGCTGAACTCGAGCGGTAACTGAGTTCTGCGATAAACGAGCGTGAGGCCCTGATCGCTCCGTTCGTCGAATCGAGACATTAAGTCAAGGTTCGATGGGCGGGGAGGTCGGGGCCTTGCCTTGACTGGAATCAAGATCCTCTTTAGACTCTTGATCCCCTAAATTTGGCGGGAATTCGTTCCTGCCATTTTGCTTTTCTTGCAAGACAATAGCGTCGCAAGACAACAGTGGAGCTAGTAGATGGCAACTATCAACCAGCTGGTACGTCAGCCGCGTAAGCGTATCGTCGAGAAATCCGACGTACCTGCGCTGCAGAACTGCCCGCAACGTCGTGGCGTGTGCACCCGTGTGTACACCACCACGCCGAAAAAACCTAACTCGGCACTGCGTAAAGTATGCCGTGTGCGTCTGACCAACGGTTTCGAGGTTTCCTCGTACATCGGTGGTGAAGGCCACAACCTGCAAGAGCACAGCGTGGTACTGATCCGCGGCGGTCGTGTAAAAGACTTGCCAGGTGTTCGTTACCACACCGTTCGCGGCTCCTTGGATACTTCCGGCGTTAAAGGCCGTAACCAGGGTCGTTCGAAGTACGGTACCAAGCGTCCGAAGTAATCGGCCGTTTTGCAGATTTTTATTTTATTGAGTCGATAAGAGTAAGGTCGGGCACGCATCCTCTGGATCTGTCCCGAGCTAACCTGAAGACCGCTTGAGGGCTTATCATGCCAAGACGTCGCGTAGCAGCAAAGCGTGAGATTCTGGACGATCCGAAATACGGAAGCCAGATCCTCGCCAAATTCATGAACCACGTTATGGAAAGCGGCAAGAAAGCCGTTGCCGAGCGTATCGTTTATGGTGCCCTGGAAACCGTTGCGGCCCGTAAGGCTGGCACCGATCCCCTGGAACTCTTCGAAAAAGCACTCGACGCCATCGCTCCGCTGGTCGAAGTGAAGTCGCGCCGCGTTGGTGGTGCTACTTACCAGGTTCCGGTCGAGGTTCGTCCTTCCCGTCGTAACGCTCTGGCAATGCGCTGGTTGGTAGACTTCGCCCGTAAGCGCGGCGAGAAGTCTATGGCTCTGCGTTTGGCTGGCGAACTGCTGGATGCTGCTGAAGGTAAAGGTGCTGCTGTTAAGAAGCGTGAAGACGTGCACCGTATGGCCGAAGCTAACAAAGCTTTCTCGCACTACCGCTTCTAATTTTAGCTTCACTAATTTTGCGAGGGCTTTATGGCTCGTACTACTCCGATTAGCCGCTACCGTAACATCGGTATCGTCGCTCACGTGGATGCTGGTAAAACCACAACCACCGAGCGCGTACTGTTTTACACCGGCAAAAGTCACAAAATGGGCGAGGTGCATGATGGCGCCGCGACCACAGACTGGATGGTTCAGGAGCAGGAGCGTGGTATTACCATTACTTCTGCTGCCATTACCGCCTTCTGGAAAGGTTCCGAGAAGCAGTACTCTCACGAGCACCGTTTCAACGTAATCGATACCCCGGGCCACGTTGACTTCACCATTGAAGTTGAGCGTTCCCTGCGCGTACTCGACGGCGCTGTCGTTGTGTTCTGCGGTACTTCGGGTGTTGAGCCGCAGTCGGAAACCGTATGGCGTCAAGCCAACAAATACGGCGTTCCACGTCTTGTTTACGTAAACAAGATGGACCGTGCCGGCGCCAACTTCCTGCGCGTGATCGGTCAGATCAAGCAGCGTCTGGGTCACACTCCGGTGCCGATCCAGTTGGCCATCGGCTCCGAAGACAACTTCCAGGGTCAGATCGATCTGATCAACATGCAAGCTGTCTACTGGAACGACTCCGATAAAGGTATGGTCCCTGTTCGCAAGGACATTCCTGCCGAGCTCCAAGAGCTGGCTGAAGAGTGGCGCAACAACATGGTTGAAGCTGCTGCCGAAGCCAACGAAGAGCTGATGAACAAGTACCTGGAAGGCGAAGAGCTGTCGATCGAAGAGATCAAGGCTGCTTTGCGTCAGCGTACTATCGCCGGCGAAATCGTTCTGGCCGTTTGCGGTTCTTCGTTCAAGAACAAGGGCGTTCCCCTGGTTCTCGACGCCGTTATCGACTACCTGCCTGCTCCGACCGACATTCCTGCTATCAAGGGTTCCAACCCTGATAACGAGGAAGAAGAGATGGAGCGTCATGCAGACGACAACGAGCCTTTCGCGGCTCTGGCGTTCAAGATCGCTACCGACCCATTCGTGGGTACCCTGACCTTCGTCCGCGTTTACTCGGGCGTGTTGAACTCCGGCGACGGCGTGATCAACTCGGTCAAAGGCAAGAAAGAGCGCGTGGGTCGTATGGTGCAAATGCACGCAAACGCCCGTGAAGAGATCAAGGAAGTACGCGCTGGTGACATCGCGGCCCTGATCGGCATGAAGGACGTCACCACTGGTGAAACCCTCTGCAACGCTGACAAGCCAATCATCCTGGTTCGCATGGACTTCCCGGAGCCGGTTATTTCGGTTGCCGTAGAGCCTAAGACCAAGGATGACCAGGAAAAAATGGGTATCGCTCTGGGCAAGCTTGCTCAGGAAGACCCGTCTTTCCGCGTTAAAACTGATGAAGAGACTGGTCAGACGATCATCTCCGGCATGGGCGAGCTGCACCTGGACATCCTGGTTGACCGGATGCGCCGTGAGTTCAACGTCGAAGCCAACATCGGCAAGCCTCAGGTTTCGTATCGTGAACGCATCACGAAGAACTGTGAAATCGAAGGCAAGTTCGTTCGTCAGTCCGGTGGTCGCGGCCAGTTCGGTCACTGCTGGATCCGTTTTGCTCCTGCTGACGAAGGTCAGGAAGGTCTGCAATTCGTGAACGAAGTTGTAGGTGGTGTGGTTCCTAAGGAATACATCCCGGCTATCCAGAAGGGTATCGAAGAGCAGATGAAGAACGGCGTTGTTGCCGGCTATCCGCTGATCGGCCTGAAGGCTACCGTGTTCGATGGTTCTTACCACGACGTCGACTCCAACGAGATGGCGTTCAAGGTGGCTGCTTCCATGGCGACCAAGCAACTGGCCCAGAAGGGTGGTGGTGAGTTGCTCGAGCCGATCATGGCGGTAGAGGTTGTTACGCCTGAAGACTATATGGGTGATGTGATGGGCGACCTTAACCGTCGTCGCGGCATGATCCAGGGTATGGAAGACACAGTGTCCGGCAAGGTTATCCGTGCCGAGGTTCCACTGGGTGAGATGTTCGGTTATGCGACCGACGTTCGTTCCATGTCCCAGGGTCGCGCAAGCTACTCTATGGAATTCAAAAAATACGATACGGCTCCGTCGCACATCGTCGAATCCGTAACCAAAAAACAAGGCTGATTCAGCCCCTTTAGGCTAGGAGTTAATTGTCGTGGCTAAAGAAAAATTTGATCGTTCCCTACCGCACGTCAACGTTGGCACCATTGGTCACGTTGACCACGGTAAAACCACTCTGACTGCTGCTCTGACTCGCG
>NZ_RCNZ01000130.1:0-14630 GCF_004307525.1 Pseudomonas sp. Sample_21
GTGCATCCGAGTTTTGTTGGCTCAACCAAAGAGGTTTCCGTAATGCCGAAGATCATTGATGTGATCAGGACGAAGCAAGGGCAGACGTTTCTGCTCCTCGACGAGTTGCCCCGCTGTGTTTACGAGCGCATCGGAAACCTTTTGATATCGAACGACGGCGGCTTCTACGACTTCCTGAAGATTGAGCCTGGATCGCGTGATGCGTTCGCCGGCCGGGCCTTCACGATCAAGCTTACCGATGGGTCGACGCTTGAGTGCAATGGTCAGGTCTGGTCATGCGGCGCTGATGTTGGCGTACCAACCGCACAGGTCGGCGTCGGAACGCTTGAGTCTCTTGCGAGCTGCTACGTTTTCAGCTCGGCCACAGTCGACGTATCGCTGGTGAACGAATGGCTCTCGAAAAACAAGCCGAGCAGCCGGTACTACAAGTACGACAAGCGCGAGACGGTCGAGTATTGGGAAGCCATCTACCGCACCGAGAAATGGGGGAATCGAATTTCACCGGCTCGGGCCCGGAAGCTCCGCAAGCGTGGCGCGACCATCTGGCACGTAGATGGCAGACCAACTTGGAGCGCTCGCTTCGAGAAGCGCAAGGCGCAAATCCTCGCCGATATCGCAGCAGACTCCTGATCTACCGCCACTCTGGAGGTAACCATGAACGCAACCGCGCTCGCACAAAGTGAATTCGATAACCGCCTGCCGCCTCCGGTGAGCGAAAGCCCTCGCGAAGTTGCTCGGGCTGAGTGGCTGTACAACGCCATAGAACAAATGGTTCGGCATGGCTGCGACGTGAAGGTGCAGCGCCGCATGCGTCCGGCTCAGGGCGTCACGCTGGCCCAGCTCGCTCTGGCAGTTGATGAACATGCAAACGGACGGCTTGCAGGCTGCGAGATCACCACGGCTTCGCTGGGCTACCTGCTGATCGCCGCCGAGCGCGGCCACTCTGACAAGGTCGCCTCCGCCGAACTGCTCGGGCCCAGCGACCACCCACTGGGCAAGCTTGGCGAAATCGCGGAGGGCCTACTTCGACCCCTTGTCGATGACGCGCTGATCGCCCAGGCCGAGGACAACGAGCTATGAGCAATCAGGTAGCACTGGCCCGGCTGGGCCTTGAGATCGCGAAAATGCGCAAGTCCTGCACGCCAGTGCCGGATCGCACCTTCGTCATGGGCATGATCGAAATGGCGGAGTTCGCCGAGATCATCGACACCCGCACCGCCAATCGTTATCGGGATGCGCTGGACGCCAAGTTCGTCGAGCGCAACACGCATCTGAAAGGAGTTTCGGCATGACAACCCCTCTGGTGAAAACGCTGGTTGATGAGCAGCTCGACGATATCGAGCGTCGCATCACGATTCTCGGCTTCGGCCTGCCCTTCAATGAAGTGATCGGCCGCAAGCGCGAGGATCTGGTCGACAGCCTCCCGCAGCGCCTGTCGGTGACCATGAAAGGCGGACGCATCGCTGTGAGGGCTCGGCCATGAATCTCTTGTACTGGTTTCTCGTTGTGATCCTGATAGCCGGCGCAGGCGCCTACGGCATCGTGAAAGACGGACAAGGCACTTGCCAGGTCCCGCGCTCCACCACCTACAACGTGTTCCGATGACTGGCCGGCAGATGGCCCGCCGCATCCTCATTCGGCGCGGATCGTTCTCCGCTATCGGCATGTTCACCTTCCTGATGCTGCTCAGCGCCCTCGCCGATCGCATCACTCAATAACACAAAAATTTCAGCGCCCCGCAAGGATGGCGCGGGAGACCGTCATGCTCGCAGCAATTGCAGACCGCATCCGTTCCAAGTCCTACGAACTTCCCCTCTCCCGTGATTACGTCCGGCACTGGGGATTGAAAGAGGCAATTCGGGAGCTTGTCCAGAACGCTCTGGATAGTGAATCGCCTTTCGAATACGCCTTCGCCGATGGCCAGCTGTTCATCACCAGCCGATTTGCACGACTCGAAGCCAGCACGCTTGTGTTAGGCAGCACCTCCAAAACAGACCGCACTGATGCCATCGGCAGCTTTGGCGAAGGCTACAAAATTGCCCTGCTGGTGTTAACCCGCAACGGTTACGACGTGAAGGTTCTCAACGGGAATAAGCAGTGGGCGCCCGAGTTCCGGCATAGCGATCAGTTCGATGCAGAGGTGCTGTGCATCAACGAGACACCGGCTCACCGCCAGAATCAGGGCGTTGAATTCATCGTTTCTGGGCTTACCGAAGATGACGAGGCCGAAATTCGCAGCATGTGCCTGCGGATGCAACCACCGATGAGTGACGTAATCGGCACAAAATACGGCCATATTCTGCCATCCCGCCCCGGGAAGCTTTACGTCGGCACGCTCTTCGTGTGCGACACCGAGCTGACCTACGGCTACGACATCCTTCCTGAACACCTGCAGCTTGAGCGTGATCGTCAAACCGTGTGCGGCTGGGACCTGAAACAGGTCTCGAAGAACGCCTGGATCGACACTGGGCAGCTGGAAGACGTGGCAACGATGATTGAGGCCGGCATTCCCGATGTCGAGTACGTCGAGTACGGCAGCACTGAGCTTGTGAAAGAAGCTTGCTACAAACTGTTCCAGCAGAAACATCCTGGCGCAATCGCCGTTCAATCCCAGGAAGAGCTGAACAGTCTGGTCAAGCAAGGCATGACCAACACCGTGGTGGTGAGCAGAACCTTTCACTCTCAAGTTTCCAACTCGACCTCATACAGGCAACAGGTCGCCCACGTCGTTGCCATCCAGACGCCGAAAGCGGCGCTGGAAGAATGGTATCGCGACAACAAGAAATATATGAGCAGGCTGCCGGCAGCTTCCTTCAAGGAGCTGGTCAAGCGCGCTGACGGCTGGAGGAACAAGTGATGTCCACGAACATGCAGATTTGGTCCCAGGTCGAGAAGACAGACACCCGGTTTACCAAAAAAGCCAAGGTGAACGGCCAGGACATAACCAGCCTGAGCGGCACCGCGATGGTTATGAAGGCCACCGAGCTGTTCGGCCCGGTTGGCATCGGCTGGGGTTGGAAAATCATCGAAGAACGGTTCGATGACGGCCATGAAATCTTTACCGGCGAAGGCGATAAGCGTACCTGCATCGGTCGCGAGATCGGGCACACGCTGAAAATTGCTCTCTGGTTCATGCAGGACGGCCAGCGCGGCGAGATCGAGCAATACGGCTGCACTCGGTACCAGTACAAGACCAGCTATGGCATGACCACCGATGGCGAGGCGCCGAAGAAGTCGCTGACTGACGCAATCAAGAAAGCACTTTCCATGCTCGGGTTCAGCGCGGATGTGTTCCTTGGATTGTTCGATGATGAGACCTACGTCGAGCAGCTTAAGGAAGAACAGGCGATCGAGCAGGCAGTGGACAAGGACGCCGAAATCCTGCGTCAGAAGCAGGAGCGTCTGGACTGGCTGAATTCTGCGGTGGAAACGATGGGCAAGGCCGTGACCGCCCACGAACTGAAAATGCTGAACGTCAAATACATCCGCGAGGCAACCCGCCGCAACGAGCCGACTTTCATCGCCCGAATCACTCGCGCCTTTGAGGAGCGCAAAGCGGCCATTGAGCCCAGCAAGGAGAATGCAGCATGACCCAGCTATACGCACTGACCGGCAAACTTGCCGAACTTCAGGGAATGGCAGACACCGACGACGAGGGCCTGAAAGAGGCCCTGCAGCACGCGATGGACGAAATCCAAGGCGAGTTTGAGGTGAAGGCTGACAACATCGTCATGCTCCGCCGCAACATTGAAAGCGACGTGACGGCCATCGACACGGAGATTGAGCGGCTGACCGAGCTCAAGCGCATCAAGTCCAACAGTGTTGCGCAGATCAGCGATTACCTGCGCCGGAACATGGAAGCCGCCAATCTCAAGTCGATCAAGCGCCCGCTGTTCACCATCACCTTGGCCCTTGGCAAGGAGAAGGTCATCGTCGACAACGAGGACGCGGTGCCGGACGAACTGACTGTCGTGAAATCCAGCATTGCCCCGGACAAGAACGCGATCGCCGCCAAGCTCAAGGAAATTCGCGAGCACAACGAAGCCGTGCGCAAGCGCATTGCCGCCGGCGAGGATGCAGAGCACGAACTGATCGAAGAACCTGCCTACGCGCACCTGGAGCGCGGCGACAGCTCGATCCGGATCAAGTGAGGCCAGCATGATCAGCAACCACCTCAACCTCGTCGAGCAGCACCGGCCGGACGCTGAGTCGATCGCTGAACGAATCGCGCAGTACCTGGCCGCAGGCGGGCGGATCGACCAACTGAAAAGCCCGCCGCTAAATCCCGATCCCGCCGAGCGCTCGAAGACAATAGACCCTGAAACGGTCCTCAAGCGGCGGCCGAAGCCGATATCGGCCGCTGACCGCAAGGCTCTGCGCAAAATGGCGGACTCGCTATGAAGTCGAAACGCAAACCCAACAACGGTTTCGCCCGGGCCGAACGCAGTTGCCGGGCGCTGCTGCGTACCAACCACGTCGCGGTGGTGAACATCGACCCCAGCGGCAGCCAGATCATGGCGAACTGGAAGAGCTGCAAGCAGATCCGCAGTCTGGCGATCGCCAACGCGATATTCGATTTCTCCTATCGCTGGACGATCTACATCGCCGCCATGTGTCGAGACGAGTGCGGCGCCGAGTACATCAAGTCGGTCGAGATCTCGCCGGATGGCATCTACAAGGTCGAGCGCCTGACCGATGCCATCGAGCATTACTACCTGGAGCTGCGGAACAGCGCGAACCCGAACCATCTGGTTGCGTCAGGCTGGATCGCCATTCCCGACGAGACATCGATGGACGAAGCCCAAGCCGCGAAGCTGTTCTACGCCGCCGGCGCCTGGCATCAGGTAAAGGTCGCAGCGTGAGACGTTTTCGCACCCAACAACGCAAACGACAGACCTGGCTGGACTTGCCGGCCAGCGGAATTGAAGAGGTAGGCCATGGCCAAGAGCAATGCAGATCGCTCAGCGAAAGCCGCGGCGAAGAGGAAGGAACGCGGCGAAGAGGAAATCAGGCTGCACTGCCTGCCCGGTACGCGCCAAGCCCTTGCTGAGCTGATGGCCTGGAGCGGCATTGAGGAACAGGGCGAGGCGATTACGCTGATGATTCACCATCTGCACGGTCTTGGCCCGGGCGGCGCCCTTCCCCTGCTCACTCCGCCGCGACACGAATACGTGATACCCGAAAACGTGTCGCGGAAGCTGAAGCTCGCCTATCAGCGAGAGTCTATGCGGATAGCGATCGAGGAGTGATCAGACTTGGAAGCCTGCAGTTAGCTGAATATTCTCGAGAGCCTGCATAGCCGCCGTTTTCTCTTTTGGTCCTCCAGGGCCATTACTTCCCATGATAGAGCCTGCGGCAACATGGAAAACCGAAGCGGGAGGATGACCAGACCTCAGGCTGTTTTCCTTGATAAGGGCAATGACAAGATGCTCGAGAGCAGCCAAGCGTGCTGACTCATCCATAACAGAATCTCCGTGGAAACCGGCCAAATGCCGGTCACCCGTAATACCCCAACCAAAACCAAATTGCCACCACCGGTCACGGAGGGCGGCGCCTGACTTGAGATAATCCATGACTCACAACTGCGAATACGTTCGGCAGCACTATCAGGTGCCCGCCGAAATCGGCCGCCGCGTCATCGCCTACGGAAAGCCTGGCGTCATCCTGGCAGATCGTGGTCACTACATCGGCGTGGTGCTGGACGAAGACCCGAAGAAGCGGATCAGCAACTACCACCCAACCCATGAAATGCAATACGGCGAAATGGCCGAGACGTTGCCGCTCAAGGAGTGGCTGGTCTTACCGTTCAAGCATGACTGGGACGACCTCGACTGGAACCGGGAAGCCCGCGAAGATATGGTCAGGGTCTGGGCAGCCACTCGAAGTCAGGCCAAATACAAAGCCTACGAGCGGCTTCAGGATTACTGCCACAGCATCAAGGCGATGCTCCACTTTAAAGTTCGGCGCGCCTGATCCTGTTAGGAGGACTGATTGCGTCGGGCGAAGAAGGTGTCTCTCGCAGTAATGAGTCTTTGAATTAGTGCAGGACTACCCGGATTACCCGCGTCGTCAACCAACACAAGGACGAACGAACACTTGCACCCAGTGCTGTTGTCGTCCTTAGCCAGCCAATCCCTGACTTCATCAGCAGTAAATAGCTCGCCGCTACGGGCCGCATGAGAGTCTCTCGTGGATGGTGACAGAGCGGACATGTGCATAAATCGATGTTTGATCCCGAGCCTTTGACAGTCCGCCTCATCCGCAGCAAGTCTGCTCATTCTCATCGCTTGGATATCGGCATCACTCACGCGCCTCTCCTTGATCCGGCCCCATGCCGGGCCGAACACAAATACCCCACTTCTACCCAAAGTGCCACCACCCTGACGAGGTGACAACATGCCTGAGATGTATTCAGAGCGGCGTACACGGCTGCTCAGGGAAATGATTGCCTACGATCCGCTGACCGGCGAATTCACATGGAAAGTGGATCACTGCCGGCGCCAAGTGGGCGACCCTGCCGGTTCGCAAAAGCCAGACGGCTACGTATATCTGAAGCTGCTCGGGCAAACTTATGGCGCGCATCGCGTCGCCTGGATGCTTGTCACCGGTAACTGGCCGGGAGTGGCTGTTGATCATCGTGACGGGGTACGAAGCAATAACGCCTGGGAAAATCTCCGCCTCGCAACGCGATCGCAAAACAACGCGAACGTACCGCCACGTGGAGCTTCGGGCTTGAAAGGCGCGACTTTCCATAAAGGCGATCGCTGCTGGAAAGCGCAGATCTACGCTAACGGCAAGAAGACATACCTCGGATCCTTTCCAACACCTGAACAAGCGCACGCAGCTTATGTCGCGGCGGCAGATAAATATCAGGGCGAGTTCGCGCATCACCGGTCGCGCCAAGCCTGAGCCATTCACGAATTCAACTATCACGCCAGCCGGCGAGGATCCCAACAGCCACACGAAATATCAGGAATACTAAATGAGGTCAAAAAGTTAGGATTTATCTGAATATCAAATTGATTTTTTAAAAAATCACTCTCCATTAATTTCATTTGATACTTGCCATTCGCCACAAATCCTTTCCATCTCGGACTGATAATAATCTCTTATAGACCTTGCATTCTTGAAATCGTTAAAGCACAAATCACTATAAAGCAAATTTAAAGCTGACAGCCGCCCTTCGAAATTATCGAGCCTTGTACGAAGTGTGATCATTTTTTCTTTATCCAGAGGCGTTTTCCCATCCATTACCCATTGTGCAAGCGTTTCAAATCCTCGGAGCTTTATTTCGTACTCGGATTGCAGTCCCCTCGTAAGGCTTTGAAGAGTATTAAGGACATTTAGCCGTGTCTCTTCTACAACTCTTCGATCGGCATCGAAGTTTGATCGTTTGATTTGAGCCAGCTGCGAATCAAGCGTTCTAACTTGTAAAGCTTGCATTGCATCAAACTCATGCCGCTGTGTTTCTAACAATTTTTTTTGCAACCCTATGGTTTTTAGGATAGCTAAAAGAGTCAGAAATGAAATCAGCGGACTAAATATGCCCCCTATATAAGACCCAAACGCTGACCAATCATTAGAACTAACAGAAAGGTCACCAGAAAATGAAATCCTATAAACAACCACTGCAACTAATAAAGCAACAGCTACTGCCGCGACTAAAAAAATAGAAAACGCATCGAGAAACTCATTGCTTTTTCTTATGTTATCAACTCCCTCACGAACCTCAATAGGCTTCGATTCTTCGATCATTGCAGCACTCTCAGTTTTTTCTGACTCTACTGTACAGAGATTTTCCCTGACTACCCACCACCCTCCACCGCCCGGGCATGCCCCGGCATAGGACGCCATGCATGCTGAACATCTGGCGCCTGAGCGGCCGTACCGTGGTCATCAACGACTTCTGAGAATGTCCAAGGCATCGCTAGCATCCGACTGCGCTGCAGCCGCAGCCGAATAGGCATCATCGGCGGCGTACCAAGCCTCATAAGCCCAGTAGGCCGAAAGCCCGGCGGCCATGAGCGTCAAGATGTTGGTTACTACCAGAACCTTGATCAGCTTCGTAACTTCCATTTGCTTCTCCTTGGCCTCGGCCGTTTTTCAGCATCGCACTTTACTCGCGAGGTAAACCCATGCCCACAGAAAACATCCGCAAGGTAGTCACCGATTCGCTGGTCGGGATGATCTCCGCCCTAACGTCGATTATCCCGCCGGCGAACGAGCCGTTGCCCGATTTCATTCAAAGCCCTATTGACCGTGCGGTTGAGCGGATTAGCGCCGCACTTGCACCGGGCGTGACGGCCGCGTGCTCTCGTATCAACCGCCTGTACCTGGCCGGGCCGATGAGCGGCTTCGAAGACTTCAACTTCCCGGCTTTCAATGCCATGGCCGCCGATCTGCGCGCCCGTGGCTACGTCGTCGAGAACCCTGCAGAGCATGGCGTAGTCGAAGGTGCGGACTGGGCGGACTACATGGCCTACGACCTCACCCGCCTCGGCCTTTGCGGCCAGGTCGCCGTGCTGCCCGGCTGGGAGAACTCGAAAGGCGCCCGGCTCGAAGTGCACATTGCCCGCGAGCTCGGCATGAAGGTTGTGAATGCCCATGATCTGGTATCGATGGAGATTGCATGATGAGCGACATGCATTCGAGTGACGGCCAAGTCTTGGCGAACCAGGCTATCTTTCCCAGCGGACGTTGCCGGCGTTGATCACTGGACGATGCTTGTTCGCCAGCCTCTGGCTGACCAGCCACAAGCGGGTTTGCTCAACTGACATAACTCTTCCGAGAGATTTTCTTTCTTTCAACACGTCAGCGCTTACGACAAAGCTCCCGCATTCAACGCAGTCATAAATATCTCCGTGGAAGTTGGTCTCAAGCTTCCGAGCCGATGCTCCGCAGATTAAACAGTCCATACGTCCTCCGTTGGCAGACGTAAAACTGTAGCTGATTGTCCGGCGACCGCCCAACAACCAGCCGCCCCCGATAAAAGGGGTGGAATGCGCAGAAAACTTTGCGAAGAAAGTAGCGAGCTTATTCGATAGCGGGGCTGCCACCTTCTGGCGGTCGGCCATCAAGAGCTGGCATCGGATCGATTTGAACACCAGCGACAACGCTCAACCAGGCCGAATAGGCGGCGCTTTGCCGCGCAAGCGCTTCATTCCAGCGGTTGCCTGAGAGCTCGCCTGCTACTACCAACATCATCAGCTGGTTCGTTGCGGCGTCGAGCTCAACGAGATGCGCGTGTGATTGAAATCTGAATTCATCGTTTGAAGCCATGGTAGTTCTCGGTAGCTCGGTCTGGGCGTTGCGGGCTGGTTATCTAAGGCGATTCTCCTACCCGAAGTTTGGCACATACCTATACAGAGTCGAAATTTCTGTACAGGTTCTTTCGCAGCGATAACTCGTTTTGTGTCGCTGATTCCCTCCCCCTTCAAAGTCAGCCGCTATCGCGGCAAGGACGAAGTCATGTCTGAAGAAAAGTTGATTGGCCCTGTCGAAGTCGTGCGCGATGAGCACGGTTACTGGTATCACCCCGACATCCCGGATTTTGACGAGGACGCCGAAGCATGGAAGGCGTGGCTGGCCGCCCAAGGATTGACAGTGGTCGGATGGCACATGGATTCCGACTTGGACTCTCACCCCTACTGGGAAGATGGCGAGGCTCACTGCCACGGCTGGCAGCCAGAAACGCCACCAGCGTACGACTGGTTTCTGCTCGGAATTTTCGACACTGATGACGGCCCGTATGTGCAATGGGCGACCCGCGAGGTGCAGCTATGACCGCTATCAAGGAGCGGCCGATTCTGTTCTCGGCGCCGATGGTGCGCGCCATTCTGGATGGACGGAAGACGGTAACGCGGCGAGCGTGCAAGCCACAACCAAGCGCCAATGCTCACACTACATCGGCTGAAGGCAGCCCGATGGGCGCGTGGTGGGAAACCGGGAAACACCTCAACCGCTGTCCGTTCGGCCAGATCGGCGACCGGCTGTACGTGCGCGAGACTTGCTTCATCAACGATTTCCGCGAAGCAGCGGTTCCGGTGGGAGAGCGAGCAGATTGCGAAGTTCACTACCGGGCCGACGGTGTCCCGGACTTTGAGGGTGAAGAGGAACTGATTCGTTGGCGCCCGTCCATCCACATGCCGCGCTGGGCCAGCCGCATCCTGCTGGAGATCACCGACGTGCGCGTCGAACGCTTGCAGGACATCACGTACGAACAGGCCGCAGCCGAGGGGGTGCATCGCGGGCCGCTCCGCGAATGGTGCGCGAGCGACGAAGGCGGCGCCTGCCATAAATACCCGATACCAGCATTCCGCGACCTTTGGCAATCCACCGGCGGCGACTGGGACGCCAACCCCTGGGTCTGGGTCGTCGAGTTCAAACGGGTGACGCCATGATCACCAAGTGCTTACTCGGCTGCACCCTCTTCTTCTGGCTTCCATTGGTACTGACCATAAAGGCGGTGATCGGATGAGCATTGTTCGCGAAAACCTAATGAAGGACGCCAACTACCGGCCCTACTGTGGAAATGGGTACTGCGGCGGGATGATGCCGCGCACTGTTTGGACTGGATCGCAATTCAAGTGCTACAGCTGCCATTGGATATCGCAATTCCCAGAAGACTTCATCGCCGAGTACAAGGCTAAGTGGCACGCGGAGGTAGCGCCATGATCGCCCTCGCCTGGTTCGCCTACGTGTACTGCTACAAGGGGCCGCGGTGATGACTGAAATGAGCGCGATCTTTTCGAACATGACCATCGAACAAGAAAAGCAGTGGTTCGCAGAGCAGCAAGAGGCGCACCGGCTGGATCTTGAGCGGGAGAAAACTGAAATAGCGAACCGGAAACCAGCCGAGCACCATATCAACTGCCGCGATTGCGGTGCATTTGTCGAGAAATGGCGGTGGGTTCACAAAGACCATCCTCAAGCGATTAGAAGCGGGTGGCGCCCTATGTGCGGCTCCTGCTTCGACAATTACGACAACTACCCGTAACCCCTCCCTCAAACTCAACAGTCTGCCGGTGTGCAGCCGGGCTGCGGGGAATCACTCACTCATAACCAGTTCAGCACTCGCAGCACTCTCTCGAATATTCGCTCGCTTGCCGCCCACGCCAGCATGACAAGGCCGCCTCCCGCGACGACGAAAATAAACCCACCAACCGCATCGATGACGACCAGAAATATACCCAGTGTCAGGAGTGCGGCACCGAGCGCCCCCAACACCGTCCGGCTTTGCTTTTGCTCGGGATACTTGTTGAACATCCAAATACTCCGCATCAGTTGCGCATCGATCAACTGTAGCCCAAGCGCAACCACCCAATATCAACCACCTTCTGCCGCCACGCGCGGCATAAATTCAAGCCAAGCCGAAATCGGCGAGGAGTTTCAAATGGCAGCGACAGAAAACATCGATCGTTTCCTGCGCCTCGACGAGGTGCTCCACACAACCGGTCTTGGCCGTAACACGGTTTATCGCCGGATCAGGGAAGGCACATTCCCGAAACAGGTTAGAATAGGCCCTAACTCGGTCGCCTGGCGCCAGTCTGCTATCTCGCAGTGGATGCTCGATTTGAACCCCAGCAACGACCAATCAGTACATTGATCAGTACACCATAAACTGACAATTCAACAGATCCCGCTAAATTCAAGCCCTACAGGTCATACCGTGGAAATCTTCAAAGAGTTTACTTTCGAATCCGCCCACCGCCTGCCGCACGTCCCGGACGGCCACAAGTGCGGCCGCCTGCACGGTCACTCGTTCAAGGTCGCGCTGCACCTGAGCGGCGACCTCGATCCGCACACTGGCTGGATTCGCGATTTCTCCGAGATCAAAGCGATTTTCAAGCCGCTGTATGAGCGTCTTGACCACAACTACCTGAACGACATTCCCGGCCTGGAAAACCCGACCAGCGAAGTGCTGGCCAAATTCATCTGGAACGAGATGAAGCCATTGCTGCCGGAACTCAGCGCGATCCGCATTCATGAGACGTGCACCAGCGGCTGCATCTATCGCGGCGAATAGCAACAAAGATCTCCTGCCAAAGCCATCGCCGCTGCCCTCATGCGCTTCTTCTGACCCAACATTATTCCCCCTGACACCGATCGTTCCCACGCTCTGCGTGGGAATGCCTCAACGGACGCTCCGCGTTCGGCTTTGGTATGGGACGCGGAGCGTCCTGGGCTGCATTCCCACGCAGAGCGTGGGAACGATCAGATCGTCCGATCGCGGCCCGAGCCTTCGGCAGCTCCTACATTGGGCTTCGGTGTGTTCGGGTGCACCGTTTTCGCGCCTGACTTCGCCGTGTCGTCTATACATACCCCGCCCGACCGCGCTTGGCACGACCGCTGCAACCCTTCTGCGTCTTCCCCTTCCAGCAAGGACTGCCCCATGACGCAGAACGCCTCCGGCAACGATTACCCGCTCAGTGAAGTCCCCATGCACGCGCGCAAAGGCCTGGCCTCGACGGCGATGGTGTTACTGGGCTTCACGTTTTTCACCGCGACCATGTTTGCCGGCGGCAAGCTCGGGGTCGCGTTCGGTTTCGCCGAGATGATGGCGGTGATCATTGTCGGCAACCTGCTGCTCGGTCTGTACGCAGCAGGGCTGGGTTACATCGCCTTCAAGAGCGGCCTCAATTCGGTGCTGATGGGCCGTTTCTGTTTTGGCGAAGTCGGCAGCAAGCTCAGCGACCTGATCCTCGGTTTCACCCAGATCGGCTGGTACGCCTGGGGAACAGCGACGGCAGCGGTGGTGATCGGCAAGTATTTCAATCTCGATGAAACCACCGTGCTGGTCCTGATGGTGCTGTTCGGTCTGGGCTTCTGCGCTACGGCGTACATCGGCTATCGCGGACTGGAGATTCTCTCGTACATCGCGGTGCCGGCGATGATGTTGCTGCTGATGCTGTCGATGTGGGCAGCGACCGTGAAAGTCGGCGGTTTCGAAGGCTTGCTCAGCGTGGTGCCGACCGGTTCGCTGGACTGGTCGACGGCGATCACGCTGGTGTTCGGCACCTTCGTCAGCGGCGCAACGCAAGCCACCAACTGGACGCGATTTTCGCGCTCGGCAAAAGTGGCAGTGCTGGCCAGCCTGATCGGTTTTTTCATCGGCAACGGCCTGATGGTGCTGATCGGCGCGTACGGCGCGATCGTCTATCAACAGCCGGATGTGGTTGAAGTGCTGCTGTTGCAGGGCTTCGCCATGGCCGCGATGGCCATGCTGTTGCTGAACATCTGGAGCACTCAGGACAACACCATCTACAACTTCGCCGTCGCCGGCTGCAACCTGCTGCGCACCGGGCGGCGCAAGACCGTGACCCTCGGTGGCGCGGTGATCGGCACTCTGCTCGCCCTGCTGGGCATGTACGACATGCTGGTGCCGTATCTGATCCTGCTCGGCACGGTTATTCCGCCGATTGGCGGGGTGATCATGGCTGACTTCTTCTACCGCTGGCGCGGGCACTATCCGCGCCTGGCCGACGCACGGTTGCCGGCGTTCAACTGGCCGGGGCTCGGGGCCTACGGGGTGGGCACCGTCGCTGCGTTCAGCTCGCCCTGGGTCGCGCCGCTGGTAGGCATTGCCGCTGCCGCGCTAACGTATGTCATCGTCACCGGTGTGCTCGGCGCCCGTCGCATCAGCGCACCACTACAAGACCTATAAAAAGGATTCGCCTGATGCACATCATCAACGCCCGCCTGCGCAACCAGGAAGGCCTGCACGAATTGCACCTTGAAGACGGCCTGATCCACAGCATCGCCCGTCAGACCGAAGCGCCGACCCTCGGCGCGGATGACCTCGATGCCGGCGGCAATCTGGTGGTGCCGCCCTTCGTCGAGCCGCACATCCACCTCGACGCCACCCTCACTGCGGGCGAGCCGCGCTGGAACATGAGCGGCACGCTGTTCGAGGGCATCGAATGCTGGGGCGAGCGCAAGGTCACCATCACCGAAGAAGACACCAAGACCCGCGCCAAGAAGACCATTCAGGCCTTGGCCGCCCACGGCATTCAGCACGTGCGCACCCACGTTGACGTCACCGACCCGCAACTCACCGCGCTCAAGGCCATGCTCGAAGTGCGTGAGGAAAGCCGTCACCTGATTGACCTGCAAATCGTCGCGTTCCCGCAGGAAGGCATCGAGTCGTTCCGCAACGGGCGCGAGTTGATGGAAGAAGCAATCCGCATGGGCGCCGACGTGGTCGGCGGCATTCCGCATTTCGAATACACCCGCGATCAGGGCGTCAGCTCGGTGAAGTTCCTGATGGACCTGGCCGAGCGCACCGGCTGCCTGGTCGATGTGCATTGCGACGAGACCGACGATCCGCATTCACGCTTCCTTGAAGTGCTTGCCGAAGAAGCGCGCAGCCGCGACATGGGCGCCCGCGTCACCGCCAGCCACACCACGGCGATGGGCTCTTATGACAACGCCTACTGCGCCAAACTGTTCCGCCTGCTCGGCCATTCCGGGATCAGTTTTGTTTCCTGCCCGACCGAAAGCCTTCATCTGCAAGGGCGCTTCGACAACTTCCCCAAACGCCGGGGCGTGACCCGCGTCAATGAACTGCTCGAAGCCGGCATGAACGTGTGTTTCGGCCAGGACTCGATCGTCGACCCGTGGTATCCGCTGGG
>NZ_RCNZ01000023.1:0-14609 GCF_004307525.1 Pseudomonas sp. Sample_21
AACCGCCGACATTCTGCTTGTAAGGCAGACGCTCTCCCAGCTGAGCTAATCACCCGTTTGCATCTCCGAGGCCGCGAAATTTACGCAGGTGGCGAAGCTAAGTCAATAGCAGGATTGGAGTTTTTTTCAAAAACGGGTTTTAGCTGCAAGCTGCAAGCTCCAAGAAAAAGCAGGATCACCTAAAGCAGGCACACCAGCGTCTTGCTTTAGCTTGCACCTTGAAGCTGCCTTTCACTGCTCGTAGATCATTTTCTTGGTCATGCCGCCATCGACGACAAATTCCTGGCCGGTGACAAACCCGGCATTCCTCGACAGCAACCACGCCACCATCGCCGCCACGTCCTCGACAGCCCCTACCCTGCCCGCCGGATGCTGAGCATGATCGGCATCGGCCAAAGGTTCGGCGCGACGCACCGAGGGATCACGGGCATCGATCCAGCCCGGACTGACTGCGTTCACGCGGATTTCCGGTCCAAGGCTGATTGCCAGCGCATGGGTCAGCGCCAACAGCCCGCCCTTGCTCGCAGCGTAGGCCTCGGAGTCCGCCTCCGACTGTCGCGCGCGGGTCGAGGCCAGATTGACGATCGAACCGTTGTGCGCACGCAGATACGGCGCACAGTGCTTGGCCAGCAACATCGGCCCGCTCAAATTCACCGCCAGCACCCGATTCCAATACGCCAGATCGAGGCTCTCCAGGGTGATGTTGTGCGGATCGGCCACCGCCGCGTTGCAGACCAATGCATCTAGGCGACCGAACTGCCCCAATACCTCGGCCACGCCCAGCGCGACCTGATTTTCGTCGGCGACGTCCATGGCGATGAACCAGGCGTTCTCGCCCAGCACCTTCGCCACTTTCGAACCACGCACCCGATCAAGATCGGTCAGCACCACCTGCCAGCCTTCGCTGACCAGCCAAGCGGCGATTCCGAGGCCAATACCGCGCGCAGCCCCGGTGACCAGCGCCACGCGGCCATGGGTGTTGGCCGCGGGTGTGGACAACTCGATCACAATGCCGCCAGACCGCGCGCCAGATCAGCTTGCAGGTCAGCCACGTCTTCCAGACCGACCGCAACGCGGATCAGACTGTCACGAATGCCTGCCGCTTCACGCTCCTGTGGCGCCAGACGGCCGTGGGAGGTGGTGCTTGGATGGGTGATCGTGGTTTTGCTGTCGCCGAGGTTGGCGGTGATCGAAATCAACCGCGTGGCATCGATAAAGCGCCAGGCGCCTTCTTTGCCGCCCTTGACCTCAAAGCTGACAACCGCACCGAAGCCCTTCTGCTGGCGCTGGGCCAGCTCGTGCTGCGGATGGCTCTTCAGACCGGCGTAATGGACCTTCTCGATGCCGTCCTGCTGCTCCAGCCATTCGGCCAGCGCCTGAGCGTTGGCGCAATGCGCTTTCATGCGCAGGTTGAGGGTCTCGAGGCCTTTGAGGAAGATCCACGCGTTGAACGGGCTGAGGGTCGGCCCGGCGGTCCGCAGGAAACCCACCACTTCTTTCATCTGCTCACCGCGCCCGGCGACAACGCCGCCCATGCAGCGGCCCTGACCGTCGATGAACTTGGTCGCCGAGTGCACGACAATATCCGCGCCGAGCTTCAGCGGCTGCTGCAACGCCGGGGTGCAGAAGCAGTTGTCGACCACCAGCTGCGCGCCCTTGGCATGCGCGATTTCTGCCAGGGCGGCGATATCCACCAGCTCGGCCAACGGATTGGACGGCGACTCGACAAAAAGCAGCTTGGTATTGGACTTGATCGCCGCGTCCCAGGCCGACAGATCGGCCAGCGGGACGTAATCGACTTCGACACCGAAGCGTTTGAAGTACTTCTCGAAGAGGCTGATGGTCGAGCCGAACACGCTGCGCGACACCAGCACATGATCGCCAGCACTGCACAGGCTCATCACCACCGCCATGATCGCGGCCATGCCGGTTGCCGTGGCGACGGCTTGCTCGGCGCCCTCCAGCGCGGCAATGCGTTCTTCGAACGCGCGCACGGTCGGGTTGGTGTAGCGCGAATAGACGTTGCCCGGCACTTCGCCGGCAAAGCGCGCCGCTGCATCGGCAGCGGTGCGGAACACGTAACTGGAGGTGAAGAACATCGGGTCACCGTGTTCGCCTTCCGGCGTGCGGTGCTGACCGGCACGGACGGCCAGGGTATCGAACGCTACGCCTTCGAGGTCGCTGTCCAGCCGACCGGCATCCCATTCCTGACTCATGCTGCTCTCCTTTGTTCACGAACAATAAATATCAGATACAAAACCGGCCCCTCAGGGCCGGTGGAAACTCAGTTGTTGTACAGATCGATGATCGCACTGACTGCCTGGGTCTTGACCTTCGAGGCATCGTTGCGCGCCTGTTCGATCTTGTTCAGGTAAGCCTCGTCGACGTCACCGGTCACGTACTTGCCGTCGAACACTGCGCAATCGAAGTGCTCGATCTTGATCTTGCCGCCACCGACCGCTTCGATCAAGTCAGGCAAGTCCTGATAGATCAGCCAGTCAGCGCCGATCAGATCGGCCACGTCCTGAGTCGAACGGTTGTGCGCGATCAGTTCGTGAGCGCTCGGCATGTCGATACCGTAGACGTTCGGGAAGCGCACCGCAGGCGCCGCCGAGCAGAAGTAGACGTTTTTCGCGCCGGCTTCGCGGGCCATCTGGATGATCTGCTTGCAAGTGGTGCCGCGCACGATCGAGTCATCGACCAGCATGACGTTCTTGCCGCGGAATTCCAGCTCGATGGCGTTGAGCTTCTGGCGTACCGACTTCTTGCGCGCAGCCTGGCCCGGCATGATGAAGGTGCGACCGATGTAACGGTTCTTGACGAAGCCTTCGCGGAATTTCACGCCCAGGTGATTGGCCAGTTCCAGCGCTGCGGTACGGCTGGTGTCCGGAATCGGGATGACCACGTCGATGTCGTGCTCAGGGCGCTCGCGCAGGATCTTCTCGGCAAGCTTCTCGCCCATGCGCAGACGTGCTTTGTACACCGACACGCCGTCGATGATCGAGTCCGGACGCGCCAGGTAGACGTGTTCGAAGATGCACGGGGTAAGCGACGGGTTGGTTGCGCACTGACGGGTGTGCAGCTTGCCATCTTCGGTGATGTACACCGCTTCGCCTGGCGCGAGATCGCGGATCAGGGTGAAACCGAGCACGTCCAGGGAAACGCTTTCCGAGGCGATCATGTACTCGACGCCTTCGTCAGTGTGACGCTGGCCGAACACGATCGGGCGAATGCCGTGCGGATCGCGGAAACCGACGATGCCGTAACCGGTGACCATCGCCACCACGGCGTAACCACCCACGCAGCGGTTGTGCACATCGGTCACAGCGGCGAACACGTCTTCTTCGGTCGGCTGCAGCTTGCCGCGCTGGGCCAGCTCGTGGGCGAACACGTTGAGCAGCACTTCCGAGTCGGAACTGGTGTTGACGTGACGCAGATCGGATTCGTAGATCTCTTTGGCCAACTGTTCAACGTTGGTCAGGTTACCGTTGTGCGCCAGGGTGATGCCATACGGCGAGTTGACGTAGAACGGCTGGGCTTCGGCCGACGTCGAGCTGCCGGCAGTCGGGTAACGGACGTGGCCGATACCCATGTGGCCGACCAGACGCTGCATGTGACGCTGCTGGAACACGTCACGCACCAGGCCATTATCCTTGCGCAGGAACAACCGGCCATCATGGCTGGTCACGATACCGGCAGCGTCCTGGCCGCGGTGCTGGAGCACGGTTAGCGCGTCATACAGCGCCTGATTGACGTTCGACTTACCGACGATACCGACGATGCCACACATGCGACGCAACCCCTACTTAATGGATCTGAACTGAACAGCACTCACTGAGGCGTTTTCGCCGTCGGCAAGAGCTGCTCCTTGAACGGAATCTCAGCGGGTACGCTGATTCCGCTGGCAAGCCACTGACTGCTCCACCCGAGTATCAGGTTTTTGGACCAGTCGGCGACCAATAGAAACTTGGGCACGAGCTGTGATTCTTTCCACCACCCGTCCTGCTGTACCGGCCCCAGGCTCAACAGCCCGACCGCCACGACCACCAGCAACACGCCACGCGCTGCGCCGAAGGCCATGCCGAGGAATCGATCGGTCCCGGATAACCCGGTGACGCGAACCAACTCGCCGATAAGATAATTGATCATTGCGCCCACGATCAGTGTGGCGACAAACATGATGGCACAGCCCGCAATCACGCGAGCCGATGGGGTTTCGATGTATCCGGCGAGGTACTCGGACAGTGAGCCACCAAACATCCAGGCAACCGCTCCTGCGATGATCCAGGTCAGCAGCGATAACGCTTCCTTTACGAAGCCGCGGCTCAGACTGATCAATGCGGAGATGGCGATGATTGCAACGATCGCCCAGTCAACCCAGGTAAATGGCACAGTGCAGCCTACAGACGGATAAGGCGGCGCATTTTAGCAGAGCGCATGGCTGTCGGTAAGCTGCGATTGTCAGTGCTTTTCAATCGAGATGATAGATTTCAGCCACGTTCAGGCTGAAAACGGACAACGAAGCCCTTGAGGTTCTGTTGACGGCTCAGCAGATCACGCAGACGATCGGCCTCGGCACGCTCGATCAGCGGACCGACGAACACCCGATTCTTGCCATCGGCCGAACGAATGTAGGCGTTATAACCCTGGCTGCGCAGGTTCTTCTGCAGGCTTTCGGCGCTGGCGCGGCTCGACAGACTGGCCAGTTGCACCGACCAACTCACCGACAGACCGTTGGCATCGACGCGGCTCTGCGTGGTGTCAGGCTTGCTGGTTGCGGAGGTGATTGGCTGAGCCGGCGCCGGAATCGGCTTGGCCACCGGTGGCGGCGTTGCCGGGCGGGCAATCTGCGCCGGGATGGTCGGTGCCGGGGCGGCCGGAGCAGCAGCCGGAGCAGCAGGCACCACTTCTTCAGCGACCTCTTCGTCCGTTGGCACCGGCTCTTGCGGCAAAGCCTGGGGCTCAGGCACGGCGACCGGGTCCATTTGCACTTGCGGCATGGCCGAAGGCTGAGGCGCAGCCGGGGCCTCGACGGTCACCTGACGCTGCTCGTCCTGACGGGAAAACAGCATCGGCAGGAAGATCACCGCCAGCGCCACCAGCACCAAAGCGCCGACCATGCGCTGCTTGTACGCTTTATCCAGCAAAGCCATTTGCCGCTTCCTCCGTGGAGCGCCGGGCCAGCCATTCAAGGGCCTCGGCGACACAATAAAATGATCCGAACAACAGAATCTCGTCGTCGCTGGTTGCTATAGCGCACTGCCCTTCCAGAGCGGCCGCAACGCTGGCATAGGACGTAACCGAAGCACCAAGGTTCTGCAGCGCTGCCTCAAGCTCAGCTACGGGACGCGCACGCGGCGAATCCAGCGGCGCGACAGCCCAATGCGCGACACTAGCATTCAATTCGCCAACAACACCATCGAGATCCTTGTCCGCCAGCAACCCGAACACCGCCAGACGCTTGCCAACCGGCGGCCGCGCAGCCAGACGTCGCGCGAGATATTCAGCGGCATGCGGATTGTGACCAACATCCAGCAACAGGTTCAGGCGCTTGCCGTTCCATTCGAACGAACGACGATCGAGGCGCCCGACCACGCGCGTCGCCTGCAACGCCGCGACAATCTGTTCGGCATTCCACGGCAAACCTGTCAGCAGATAGGCTTGCAGCGCCAGCGCGGCGTTTTCCATCGGCAGATCAAGCAGTGGCAAATCACGCAATTCGACCGCTTGGCCCTGCGCGTCGGTACCGCGCCACTGCCAGTGCTGCTCAGTGATGCCGAGATCGAAATCGCGACCACGCAGAAAAAACGGGCAAGCCAGTTCGCGTGCCTTGTCGAGCAGCGGTTGCGGAGGATTCAGGTCGCCACACAAGGCCGGTTTGCCCTGACGGAAGATACCGGCCTTCTCGAAGGCGACGGATTCGCGGGTATCGCCCAGATAATCGGCGTGATCGACGCCAATGCTGGTGACCAGCGCAATATCGGCATCGACCACATTGACGGTATCCAGACGCCCGCCCAATCCCACTTCGAGCACAACAGCGTCAAGCGCGGATTGTTGGAACAGCCAGAACGCCGCCAGGGTGCCCATTTCGAAGTAAGTCAGGGAAGTGTCGCCGCGGCCCGCCTCGACCGCAGCAAAGGCTTCGCACAGCTGCGCGTCAGTGGCTTCGACGCCATTGAGCTGCACCCGCTCGTTATAACGCAGCAGGTGCGGAGAATTGTAGACGCCAACGCTCAGGCCCTGCGCACGCAGCAACGAAGCCACGAACGCGCAGGTCGAACCCTTGCCGTTGGTGCCGGTGACCGTGATCACCCGAGGCGCCGGCTGGCCCAGCCCCATGCGGGACGCTACCTGTTGCGAACGCTCCAGGCCCATGTCGATGGCCGAAGGATGCAACTGCTCGAGGTAGGCGAGCCATTCACCAAGGGTGCGCTGGGTCATACGTTGGCAGGCACCGGCGGAACCACGATCGGCTCGATCGGCGCGGCGACGAACTTCGGCGTCGGCTTGCCAGTCATCTGTGCCAGCAGGTTACCCAGACGTGGGCGCAGTTCCTGACGGTGGATGATCATGTCGATGGCGCCGTGTTCCAGCAGAAACTCGCTGCGCTGGAAGCCTTCCGGCAGTTTTTCGCGCACGGTCTGCTCGATTACCCGCGGACCGGCGAAGCCGATCAGGGCTTTCGGTTCGCCAACGATGACGTCACCGAGCATCGCCAGACTGGCGGAAACGCCGCCGTAGACCGGGTCGGTCAGTACGGAGATGAACGGAATGCCTTCTTCACGCAGGCGCGCCAGCACGGCCGAGGTCTTGGCCATCTGCATCAGCGAGATCAGCGCTTCCTGCATGCGCGCGCCACCGGAAGCGGCGAAGCAGATCATCGGGCAGCGGTTTTCCAGTGCGTAGTTGGCAGCGCGCACGAAGCGCTCACCGACGATGGCGCCCATGGAACCGCCCATGAAGTTGAATTCGAATGCCGAAACCACTACCGGCATGCCCAGCAGGGTACCGCTGACCGAGATCAGCGCATCTTTCTCGCCGGTCTGCTTCTGCGCAGCGACCAGGCGGTCCTTGTACTTCTTGCCGTCGCGGAATTTCAGACGGTCAACCGGCTCCAGGTCAGCACCCAGTTCGTTGCGGCCTTCCGGATCGAGGAAGATGTCGATACGCGCACGTGCGCCGATGCGCATGTGGTGGTTGCACTTGGGGCAAACGTCCAGGGTCTTTTCCAGCTCCGGACGGTACAACACCGCCTCGCAGGATGGGCATTTGTGCCACAGACCTTCAGGCACCGAGCTCTTCTTGACCTCCGAGCGCATGATCGAAGGGATCAGTTTGTCTACTAACCAGTTGCTCATGCTTTCTTTCTCCAGTACCGGCGGCCCGAACGCTCTGGTTCGCAGCCCCGCGTATGCCCTTGAGCTAAATTCATGTGTGTGGCGATGGTTGATGAACAGTCGCGGTCAGCGCGGAACATGACCTGCGTACGATTCAGCAACCCTCAGCCGCGCCTGCTTTGTGCAAGTGCATTGATGGACGGCGGCAGACTGCCAGCCGTCACATCGACGATGTATTGCCGCGCACCGCGTTGATGAATGCGCGAATCTTGTGGTGATCCTTGATGCCTTTGCTCGCTTCTACCCCGCCGCTGACATCCACCGCGTAGGGCTTGACCCGCGCTACCGCATCAGCAACGTTCTCCGGCGTCAGGCCACCGGCCAGAATCAGCGGCTTGCTCAGGTGTTGCGGAATCAGTGACCAGTCAAACGCCTCGCCGGTTCCGCCAGGCACCCCTTCGACATACGTGTCGAGCAGTACGCCACTGGCGCCGGGAAAGGCATCGCAGGCAGCGGCGATGTCATCGCCGGCCTTGACCCGCAGCGCTTTGATGTACGGACGATGCCAGCCTTCGCACTCCTCCGCGCTTTCGTCCCCATGGAATTGCAGCAGATCAAGCGGCACCGCATCGAGGATTTCTCCCAGCTCGCAACGACTGGCGTTGACGAACAGCCCCACGGTGGTGACGAACGGCGGCAACGCCTTGATGATCGCCCTTGCCTGCTGCACATTCACTGCACGCGGGCTCTTGGCGTAAAACACCAGACCAATCGCATCGGCGCCGGCTTCGACGGCGGCCAGCGCATCTTCGATGCGGGTAATGCCGCAGATCTTGCTGCGAACAGCTGACATGTCAGGAAAACCTCAAGGCAAAATCCGAAAACGTCCCGGATGGTAACAAAAGCGTCCGAGGGCGTCAGCCGTCAAGTTCGGAGAAACCCGTAAGGAAATGTGGCCCGATAAAGCGCTCGGGTAACGGGAATTCGTCGTGGTACTCGACCTGCACCAGATAGAGCCCATATGGATGCGCCGTCACCCCGCCGGAGCGACGCTCGCGACTCTCCAGCACTTCTTTCATCCACTCCACCGGGCGCTCACCGGCACCGATGGTCATCAGCACACCGGCAATATTGCGCACCATGTGATGCAGGAAGGCATTGGCACGAATGTCGAGCACGATCATCTTGCCGTGTCGGGTCACGCGCAGGTGATGCATCTTTTTGATCGGCGACTTGGCCTGGCACTGACCAGCCCGGAACGCGCTGAAGTCGTGGGTACCGATCAGGTACTGCGCGGCCTCGGCCATGCGCTCGGCGTCGAGCGGGCGGTGATTCCAGGTGATTTCTTCGTTGAGGTGCGCCGGGCGAATCTGATCGTTGTAGATCACATAGCGATAACGCCGGGCAATGGCCTTGAAGCGCGCATGAAAATGCGCCGGCATGACCCTGGCCCAACTGACGCTGATGTCGTGAGGCAGATTGATGTTGGCGCCCATGACCCAGGCTTTCAGCGAGCGATCAACCTGGGTGTCAAAGTGCACCACTTGGCCGCAGGCATGCACGCCGGCGTCGGTACGCCCGGCGCATTGCAGGGAAACCGGTGAATTGGCGACTTTCGACAGAGCTTTTTCAAGCTCTTCCTGCACCGTCGCCACACCGGTCAACTGACGCTGCCAGCCGCTGTAGCGCGAGCCTTTGTACTCAACGCCCAGCGCGACGCGGTAAAAGCCGTCGGGCGCCATTTCGGCGACCGGGTTATCTATGTTTGCCAAGGTGGTACAGCCTGCTGATTTTGCAAAGGCGGGCATTATAAGGCGGTGGGCCGGGGATGCCAGAGTTCTCTATCGGCAGTACCGCCGCCTTCGCGAGCAGGCTCGCTCCCACATTTGCAATGCATCCCCCTGTGGGAGCGAGCCTGCTCGCGAAAGCAATCGATCAGACACCCCCGAATCCGGCGCAAACAAAAGCGGCAGCCCCACCGGGCTGCCGCTTGTTGTTTACCGCTGAACTTACGCCAGGTTGGAAAGCATTTCCTTGGCCTCGCCCCGCTGCTTCTCGTCACCCTCGGTCAACACTTCGTTGAGGATGTCACGGGCACCGTCGGCGTCGCCCATGTCGATGTAGGCCTGGGCCAGATCGAGTTTGGTCGCCGCTTCGTCGGTGCCGGCGAGGAAGTCGAAATCGTCTTCGCCCAGATCGTCACCCATCGCCGCGTCCGCTTCGGTGAAGCTCGGCTCGGCCATGCTTTGCGACAGGCGATCCAGCTCGGCATTGACGTCGTCCAGCTCGGCCGAGAAGGCATCCGGCTCAGCAGCCGGGTTGCTGTCCATTTCGTCCGCCAGCGACAGGTCGAAATCAGCTGGCAGCTCCAGATCGTCCTGCGGCACGTCAGCGACAACCGGCGTCTCGACCGGGGGCAAGTCCTTCACGCCGTCGTCCAGATCCAGCAGGAAGTCATCTTCAGCCAACGTGGCCGGCGATGGTTCGGCGCCCAGATCCATATCCAGATCGAAGTCCGACAGATCGTCGAGATTGTCTTTCATCTCGGTCTGCTCTTGCAGCACCGAAGCGAAGCTCAGGTCGTCTTCGGCCGGAAACGCGTCGAGCTCGACCGGCGCTTCTGGCTCGGCTACTGGTGGAGGATTGACCGGGGTGATGTTGTCGAGGTCGTCCAGGCTCAAATCGAACGCGGTGTCGAGGTCGTCAGCGGCGGTCTCGGGCGCTTGCGGCTCGTCTTGCAGCAGTTCCTTAACGTACTGCGCGTCCAGCTCGGCAGCGACGGCGGCAGCCGCCAGTCCACCGGCAGCAACCACGGCCATGGCCGGGAAGCGGCTTTTCAGTGCTTCGACCTTGGCGAAGTTATCGCCATTAGCCACCAGTTGACGCTCTTGCGCAACGAACGCATCGCGATCGCCCTGCTGGCCGTAGACTTCCATCAGCTTCAGGCGCAGATCGCTGCGTTCCGGCTCAAGGCTGACGCCCTCTTCCAGCAGCGCGGCGGCTTGATTGAGGCGACCGGCATTGATGTGCGATTGCGCTTTGTCGAGCACGTCATCCGATCGCTCGCCGGCCGGGGCCACCAGTGGTGCGGCAATCGGCGCAGCCATCACCACCGGAGTGACGACCGGTGCTGGAGTTGGCGCAGGTGCCGGAGCTGGCGTATTGAGCTTGACGCTGGCTGCCGGGGTTTCCAGACCAGAGAAGCTGCTTTCCGGCAGTTCCTGCTCAGCGGAGAACTCTTGCTCTTCAGCCAGAGCGCGGGCCATGCGCAGGTGCTTTTCGGCTTCCTGCTGGGCTTTGCGACGGCGCGCCAGCAGCAACAGCAGAAGCAGCAGAACCACCGCACCGCCGCCGATCAAGCCGAGCAGGATCGGATTGGTCAGCAGTTCATTGAAAGCTTTGTCGTCATCGGCGGCAGCAGGCGGCGTAGTTTCGACCACCGGCTCGACGACTGGCTCAACCGGGGTTTCCGCTGGCGGCGCGATGGCCGATTCTGGAGTCGGTGAAGCCGATGCGGCGTCGGCCGGGGTGGCTGGCGGTGTTGCGGCCAGTTCGGCAGTGATCGCCGGCACCGGCGGCACAGCAGCAGTGGCGCCAGGCGCAGCGCCGGCGCCGTCGGCCTGCATCTTCGCCAGTTGATTGTTCTTCAGCTCGATCAGCTTTTGCAGCTTGTCCAACTGGCTCTGCAGATCCGCCATGCGGCTTTTCAGTTCCTCGTTGTCACGACGGGTCGTGTCGAGGTTTTCCTGGGTGATTGCCAGTTTGTTGCTCAGCGCCTTGGCGTCGCCGGCCGGGCCTTTCGCACCGGGCTTGGCGCTTTCCGCCGAGACCAGGCTCAGATTGTCCTGAGTGTTGGCCGCTGTACCGGTATTGCCACGACCGCGATTGGTTGCATCCAACTGCTGCTGACCGGTGCCAGGCTTGGCCGCGTAACGACGGCCCTGACGCCAGGCTTCGTTCTGCGCCGCCACTTCAGCGATGGCTGCCGACTGCGGCAGCGCGGTGCTTTGTACTGGGTCCGGCAGACGCAGCACCTGGCCGGTTTTCAGACGGTTGATGTTGCCGTCGATAAAGGCATTCGGATTGAGCGCCTGAATCGCCAGCATGGTCTGCTGGACCGAGCCACCATTGCGCGCCTTCGCGGCGATTTCCCACAGGGTGTCGCGCGGCGTGGTGGTGTATTGATTGCGATGGGTGGCGCCAGTGGTTGGCGCGGTGATGGTCTGCGACGGCGCCGGTTGCGCGGCGGCGTCAGCGGTCTGCGGCGAGAACTTCGACGGATCGAGCAGCACGCTGTAATCACGCAGCAGGCGGCCATTGGGCCACATCACCTGCACGAGGAACTTCACCATCGGTTCCGACAGCGGTTGGCTCGAGGTCACGCGCAACACGCTTTTGCCGCTGGCGTTGAGTACCGGGGTGAACGTCAGGTCATTGAGAAAGGCCTGCCGATCGACGCCAGCCTTGGCGAAGTCTTCAGGGGAAGCCAGGCTCGGCACCACCTCGGCGGCGGTGAGATCCTTGACGTCGAGCAGCTCGATTTCAGCCACCAACGGCTGGTTCAGGGTCGACTTCAGGGTCAGCTCCCCGAGCCCGAGGGCATGCGCCATACCGGAGGACAGCGCCGAGGCGGCCGCTATTGCTAACACCAGTTTGCGAACTTGAACCATAGCCTCATCCTTTGTTTGAACGTTCCTCGGCCAGCGAGAAGCTTTTGAATACCGCTGCCGTAAGGCATTGCGCGCGACGACGGGGGTCGCCGCGCGCGATCATTTCTGTGCTGCCCCGGAAAGTCCCGGAGGGTGACTCGTCATCGACGCGCTTCGGGCAAGCATAGCGCTCACCTAGAATCAGTCGACAAATTGTTGCCAAGTATCTTTTACAGCAGGTCTTTTATCAACAACTCAGCCAGTTGCACGGCATTGAGCGCCGCGCCTTTGCGTACGTTATCTGACGTCAGCCAAAGATTTAGTTCCGCCGGGTCGTCGACACCACTGCGCACGCGGCCGACATAGACCACGTCCTGCCCCACCGCATCGCCGACCGCGGTCGGATAATCGCCGGCCTCGACCAGCTCAATGCCCGGTGCTGCCTCGAGCGCGGCGTTGATCTTTTCCAGGTCAACAGCGCTGCCTGACTGCAAGGTCACGCTAAAGCTATCGCCAAAAAACACCGGGGCTTGAACGCAAGTGGCAGAAATCTTCAATAAAGGTTTTGCCAGGACCTGACGCAACTCGCGTACCAGACGCTTTTCCAGCAGCGTATGGCCTTGCGCATCAGGCGCACCGACTTGCGCCAGCAGGTTGAACGCCATCTGCCGGTCGAAGAACGTCGGTTCCAGCGGACGCATGTTGAGCAGCTCGGCGGTCTGCCGCGCGAGCTCGGTGACCGCCTCGCGGCCTTGCGCCGAAACGGCCAGGTTGGCGGTGACGTTGACGTATTGCAGATCGAGCAGATCGAGCAACGGCGCCAGCACCACGGCAAGCGTAGTGGCCGACGAGCTTGGGCTGCTGACCTGGAACGGGCTTTTCAGACTGGCGAGAATATCGGCATTGGCCTCGGGCACCACTTGTGGCGCCTGATCGGCAGGCAGCGCGCCGGACAGGTCGATCAACGAGCAACCGGCAGCATGGGCGCGAGCGGCGTAGCTCAGCGACACCGCAGCGCCAGCGGCGAAGAACACCAGTCTGACCTTGCTGAAATCGAACTCGTCGACCTCGCGCACGCGGACGTTTTTGTTGCGGAACAGCACCGAGCTGCCGGCCGATTCACTGCTGGCCAGCAGGTGCAGGTTGCCGACCGGAAAGTCGCGCTCTTCGAGAATCTGTACGAGGGTTTCGCCGACAGTACCGGTGGCGCCGATAACGGCGATATCGAAAGTCTGGGTCATGGAGCTACCTCTGGCAAAACGGGGGGAGCGGCACTTTACCGGGTGGGTGGCGCACAGGCAATTTCTGCAGGATTTGCGGCGGCTGGACCGGCCCTTTCGCGAGCAGGCTCGCTCCCACAGGGACCGCATTTCAATGTGGGAGCGAGCCTGCTCGCGAAAAAGGCAGTACAGACACCGGAGAAATCCTTGGCATAAAAAAACCCGCACCTCTCACAAGGCACGGGCTCTTTCATTGCTTCAAGCGATCAACGCTCCAGCAGGATCCGCAGCATGCGGCGCAGCGGTTCGGCCGCGCCCCACAGCAGCTGGTCGCCGACGGTGAAGGCACCGACGAATTGCGAACCCATGTTCAGCTTGCGCAGACGACCGACCGGAACATTCAGGGTGCCGGTGACCTTGGTCGGACTCAGCTCCTGCATGCTGATCTCGCGGTTGTTCGGTACCAGCTTGACCCACGGGTTGTGCTGGCTGATCAGCCCTTCGATATCGGCGATCGGTACGTCTTTGTTCAGCTTGATGGTCAGCGCCTGGCTGTGGCAGCGCATGGCGCCGATGCGCACGCAGATGCCGTCGACCGGGATCGGGCTCTTGAAGCGACCGAGGATCTTGTTGGTCTCGGCCTGGGCCTTCCACTCCTCGCGGCTCTGACCGTTTGGCAGTTCCTTGTCGATCCACGGGATCAGGCTGCCGGCCAGCGGTACGCCGAAGTTTTCGGTCGGGTAGGCTTCGCTGCGCATGGCCTCGGCCACGCGACGGTCGATGTCGAGGATCGCGCTGGCCGGGTCGGCCAGTTGATCGGCGACAGCGGCGTGGGTCGCGCCCATCTGCTTGATCAGTTCACGCATGTTCTGCGCGCCGGCACCGGAAGCCGCCTGATAGGTCATGGCGCTCATCCACTCGACCAGACCGGCCTCGAACAGACCGCCCAGACCCATCAGCATCAGGCTGACGGTGCAGTTGCCGCCGATGTAATTCTTGGTGCCCGCGTCCAGTTGCTGGTCAATGACCTTGCGATTGACCGGGTCAAGAATGATCACCGCGTCATCGTTCATGCGCAGGCTCGACGCCGCGTCGATCCAGTAGCCCTGCCAGCCGGCTTCGCGCAGCTTGGGGAATACTTCGCTGGTGTAGTCGCCGCCTTGGCAGGTCAGGATCACGTCGAGGGTCTTCAGCTCGTCAATGCTGTAAGCGTCCTTGAGCGGAGCAATGTCCTTGCCCACGGACGGGCCTTGGCCACCGACATTGGACGTGGTGAAAAACACCGGCTCGATAAGATCGAAATCCTGCTCTTCCAGCATCCGCTGCATGAGCACGGAACCGACCATCCCGCGCCAACCGATCAGACCTACACGTTTCATCGCAACTACACCTTCTTGAAA
>NZ_RCNZ01000061.1:0-14453 GCF_004307525.1 Pseudomonas sp. Sample_21
TCGCTGGCGGCCGGTATCGGTTACCCGGAAATGGTTTCGCTGTTCGCCGGCACCGTGCTCAACCAGACCGGGCAGGCCATCGAAGTGATTGCCATCACCATGAGCGTGTACCTGGCGATCAGTATCAGCATTTCCCTGCTGATGAACTGGTACAACAAGCGCATTGCGCTGATCGAGCGGTAAGGAAAAGCGCATGAGTACTCATACTTTCAAACCCGACATGCCTCCACCGAACAGCAGCATCGGCGTGGTGGCGTGGATGCGCGCGAACATGTTCTCCAGCTGGCTCAACACCCTGCTGACGCTGTTCGCGTTCTACCTGATCTACCTGGTCGTGCCACCGATCCTCAGCTGGGCGATCGTCGATGCCAACTGGGTCGGCACCACTCGCGCCGACTGCACCAAGGAAGGCGCCTGCTGGGTGTTCATTCAGCAGCGCTTCGGCCAGTTCATGTACGGCTATTACCCGACCGAACTGCGCTGGCGCGTTGATCTGACCGTGTGGCTGGCGGTCATTGGCGCAGCACCGCTGTTCATCTCGCGCGTGCCGCGTAAAGCGGTGTACGGCCTGAGCTTCCTGGTGCTGTACCCGATCATCGCCTTCATCTTGTTGCACGGCGGTTTCGGTCTGACCACCGTGCCGACCAGCCAGTGGGGCGGCCTGATGCTGACCCTGGTGATCGCCACCGTCGGCATCGCCGGAGCATTGCCGCTGGGCATCGTGCTGGCGCTGGGACGACGTTCGAACATGCCGGCGATTCGTGTGGTCTGCGTGACTTTCATCGAGTTCTGGCGCGGCGTGCCGTTGATCACGGTGCTGTTCATGTCCTCGGTAATGCTGCCGCTGTTCCTGCCCGAAGGCATGAACTTCGACAAGCTGCTGCGGGCGCTGATCGGCGTGATCCTGTTCCAGTCGGCGTACGTCGCCGAAGTGGTGCGTGGCGGTCTGCAAGCGATTCCCAAAGGGCAGTACGAAGCGGCCGCGGCGATGGGCCTCGGTTACTGGCGTTCGATGGGCCTGGTGATTCTGCCGCAAGCGCTGAAGCTGGTGATCCCGGGCATCGTCAACACGTTCATTGCGCTGTTCAAGGACACCAGCCTGGTGATCATCATCGGCCTGTTCGACCTGCTCAACAGCGTCAAGCAAGCCGCCGCCGACCCGAAATGGCTGGGCATGGCCACCGAAGGCTACGTGTTCGCCGCCCTCGTGTTCTGGATTTTCTGTTTTGGTATGTCGCGCTATTCCATGCATCTGGAACGCAAGCTCGACACTGGCCACAAGCGTTAGGAGTTCTCTGTAAATGAGCGAAGCAATCAAAAAGCCTGTGGGTCCGGAAGGCATCATCCAGATGCAGGGCGTGAACAAGTGGTACGGCCAGTTTCACGTACTCAAGGACATCAACCTCAACGTCAAACAGGGAGAGCGCATCGTCCTGTGTGGCCCGTCGGGTTCCGGTAAATCGACTACGATCCGTTGCCTGAATCGTCTGGAAGAACACCAGCAGGGGCGCATCGTCGTCGATGGCGTGGAACTGACCAATGACCTCAAGCAGATCGAAGCGATCCGTCGCGAAGTCGGCATGGTGTTCCAGCACTTCAACCTGTTCCCGCACCTGACCATTCTGCAGAACTGCACGCTGGCGCCGATGTGGGTGCGCAAAATGCCCAAGCGCAAGGCCGAAGAAATCGCCATGCATTACCTGGAGCGCGTACGCATTCCGGAGCAGGCGCACAAGTACCCGGGGCAACTGTCCGGTGGTCAGCAGCAGCGTGTGGCGATCGCCCGCGCCTTGTGCATGAAGCCGAAAATCATGCTGTTTGACGAGCCGACTTCAGCGCTCGATCCGGAAATGGTGAAAGAGGTTCTCGACACCATGATCGGTCTGGCCGAAGACGGTATGACCATGCTCTGCGTGACCCACGAAATGGGCTTCGCCCGCACCGTGGCCAACCGCGTGATCTTCATGGACAAGGGCGAAATCGTTGAACAGGCGGCGCCGAACGATTTCTTCGACAATCCGCAGAATGATCGGACGAAGTTGTTCTTGAGTCAGATTTTGCATTGATGGTTGATGAGTGAAACCAACCCGGCCATGTGCCGGGTTGTTTTTTCGGTGTCAGGAAACCGAAAGGGATTCATGTTCTTTGTGGACGATGTGCTCGAAACCTCTCAAATCTGCACCTTCGCCGAGAGTCTTTGCATCGGTTAGCAAATATGGGTAACGATCCAATAAACGCATCAGCAGTATGAGTGCCTTGGGCGGCAAGATTTCGCCGCGCTCGTAGCGAGAGAATGCGTTATGCCCACCCCCAGATAGCAGTTGCACCGTCTCTTTTTGCGTCAGATGCAATTTGCGGCGAATCCGCTTCATCTCGTCGCCAATCATTTTCCTGGCAGCGATGACCAACTCATCACCTGCGTCGCAATAACGTTCCGCGCTATCGGTATCGGCGTCCCATTCGACCTCACCGCAGTTCTGGCACTCCCAGCCAGAAAGATCATCCACACGCCGCTCCATGCCTTTGACTTTCAGGGTTTCGCCGCGCCCCTGAAAATGCCTCATTCCCTCACGTGCACCGCAGCTGACACATTGCTGGGTTTTCATGGGTTGTTCTCCTTGAAGGAGATCACCGGTGGGCTGCCGCCGGGGCGGTATGTCACCTTGATGTAAATCTCCTGATCTCGTGAATTGATGTGATACACGTCTTGCCAGATTCGATGATCCTCATAAGTAGTCATCGATTTGTACAACATCCTGGTTTGTAGCTCGAAAACAATCTCCTGCATTTCGCTGACATTGAAGCCGAGCTTCTCAGCTGACCTTACTGAAGTTTTGGTGAAAGCATTTTGACCCAGTCGCCTCACTTCAGACTTGATCACCGCCAAGTCGTAATGGGGTGTGTTCTTTTCCATAAGAAGCCAAAACCCTGTCCCTGAAATTACCCTTAAAGGGTAATTTTGACTAATCGAAAATGCCGCTCCATGTGTCTCCGATTGACCCTAGGTGGTTGCCGTCCTACATGGGTCTGACTAACATGTCGGAAAATTCATCCTATGATTGGATGAAAAGGCGAAGCTCATGTCCGAAATTTCCCCTTTGATCAAGCGATCCCTGGTCGATCAGGCTTTGGATCAACTGCGTCAGCGCATCAACAGCGGTGCGTGGCAGGTCGGCGAGCGTCTGCCGACCGAGCCTGAGCTGTGCGCCGAGCTGGGCATCAGCCGCAACACCGTGCGCGAAGCCATGCGTGTTCTGGCGTTTTCCGGTCTGATCGAAATTCGCCAGGGCGATGGCAGTTATCTGCGCGCGGTGGTCGATCCGCTGGATACGCTCAAAGCGTTGTCCCGCTGTTCCCTGGAGCAGGCTCGGGAGACCCGGCACATCCTTGAAGTCGAGGCCATCGGCCTGGCGGCGTTGCGTCGTACCGATGAGGATCTGGCGGCGCTGCGTGAAGCGCTCGGCACCAGCGGCAGCCATTACCACGGCGATCTCGACGCCTATATCGCCTGCGATCTGGTGTTCCATCGCCGACTGGTCGACGCCGCGCACAACCCGACCCTCAGCGAGTTGTATCGCTACTTCTCCAGCATCGTCGGCGCGCAATTGCGCCAGACCCTTAATATCTCCCCGCGCCGTCAGGAAGTGTTCGATCTGCACATCGACTTGCTCGATGCGGTCGAGCAACGCGACCCGGAACGGGCCAAAGCCTTGTCGAGGCAGTTGATCAATGAACCTTGAAACCGAGAAGACCATGTCCCGCAGTGAGTTATCCACAGCATCGAAACGCACCCCCGAACTTGAAGAGCTGCTGATCGATGCCGAGGCTGATGACGAGCAGGTCCAGCAAAGCCATCCGTTGGTGAAACGTCCATGGTTGCTGCTGCTCGGGTTGATTCTGGTGGCGCTGAACCTGCGCCCGGCGTTGTCGAGCATGGCGCCATTGCTTAGCGAGGTCTCCAGAAGCCTCGGGCTGTCTGCGGCGCAGGCGGGATTACTGACCACGTTGCCGGTGCTGTGCCTGGGCTTGTTCGCACCGCTGGCGCCGATTCTGGCGCGGCGGTTTGGTGCTGAGCGCGTGGTGTTGGGGATTCTGCTGACACTGGCCGGCGGCATCATCCTGCGCAGCAATTTCGGCGAGATCGGGCTGTTCGCCGGCAGCGTCCTTGGCGGCGCCAGCATCGGCATCGTCGGCGTGCTGCTGCCGGGCATCGTCAAGCGCGACTTCGCCAAACACGCCGGGACCATGACCGGCGTCTACACCATGGCGCTGTGCCTGGGCGCAGCGATGGCGGCGGGTTCGACCGTGCCGCTGAGTGAACACTTCGGCAACAGCTGGGCGATGGGCCTGGGCTTCTGGGTGATTCCGGCATTGGTGGCGGCGGTTTTCTGGCTGCCACAAGTCGGCTCCAAACATGGCGCACACAACGTCGCCTACCGCGTGCGCGGGTTGCTGCGTGATCCGCTGGCCTGGCAGGTGACCTTGTACATGGGCCTGCAATCGTCGCTGGCCTACATCGTGTTTGGCTGGTTGCCGTCGATCCTCATCGGTCGCGGGCTGACACCGACTCAGGCCGGATTGGTGCTGTCCGGTTCGGTGATCATTCAGCTGGCCAGTTCGCTGGCCGCGCCGTGGCTGGCGACCCGTGGCAAGGATCAGCGTCTGGCGATCGTCGTGGTCATGGCGCTGACCCTGGCCGGCCTGTTCGGCTGCCTGTACGCACCGATCGAAGGTCTGTGGGGCTGGGCGATTCTGCTCGGCCTCGGGCAGGGCGGTACGTTCAGTCTGGCCCTGACCCTGATCGTCCTGCGCTCGCGCGATTCCCATGTCGCGGCGAACCTGTCGAGCATGTCGCAGGGTTTTGGCTACACCCTGGCGTCCATGGGGCCTTTCGCCGTGGGCGTGGTGCATGACTGGACCGGCGGCTGGAGTGCGTTGGGCTGGATTTTCGGCATTATCGGCGCCGGTGCAATCCTCGCCGGGCTGGGTGCCGGCCGGGCGCTGTATGTGCAGGTGCAAAGCGAAAAGATCTGAATGCACTGGTTGCAAATGTGGGAGCGAGCCTGCTCGCGAAAGCGGTGTTTCAGTCAACATGGATGTTGAATGTTGAATTGCCTTCGCGAGCAGGCTCGCTCCCACAAGGGTTTTGCGTATTGCCGATAGTGTTTCTGCGCGCGGCAGATTATGGTGCTGGCAATCTGTACCTATTTTTTGGAGACTGCCTTGAGCGAAGCCCACAGCGCCCTGATCACCCGCTTCTACCAAGCCTTTCAGCGCCTTGACGCCGAAGCCATGGCCGTCTGCTACACCGATGATGTGGTATTCAGCGATCCGGCCTTCGGCGAGTTGCGCGGGCGCGATGCCGGCGACATGTGGCGCATGCTGACTACCCGCGCCAAGGATTTCTCCCTGACCTTCGACAACGTCCGCGCCGACGAACGCAGCGGCGGAGCACACTGGGTCGCGACCTACCTGTTCAGCCAGACCGGCAACATCGTCATCAACGATATCCAGGCGCGATTCGTGTTCCGTGACGGCAAGATCTGCGAGCATCACGACCACTTCGATCTGTGGCGCTGGTCGCGCCAGGCGTTGGGTTTCAAAGGCCTGTTGCTGGGCTGGACGCCGCTGGTGCGCAACGCCGTCCGCGCCCAGGCGCGCAAGGGACTGAAGGCTTTTCAGGCCGGGCGCTGATAAGATCGCCGCCTGTTTTCCTACACGTTCAGATCACCCAAGTGACCAGTCTTAGCGAACAATCCGTCGATGCTGCCGAGCCAGTGAGCAAATCCTGGTTCGTCTACCTCGTGCGTGCCGCCAATGGCTCGTTGTACTGCGGAATCAGCGACGACCCGGTGCGGCGTTTCGCCAAGCATCAGAGCGGCAAGGGCGCGCGGTTCTTTCTCTCCAGCCCGGCGATGGCGCTGGTCTACACCGAACTGTGCCGCGACAAAAGCGATGCTTTGCGCCAGGAACGGCTGATCAAAAAGCTGCGCAAAAGCGCCAAGGAATGCCTCGTCGCGTCTTATCAATCTGACTGATTGGCTCCCATCAGGCAGATCTGTAGGCTGCTAATCAAATGCACGCTAAGCTGCGGGCTCACTATCTGAGCGGCGGAGCCGAGCATGTCCGAGTTGATTCTGCACCATTACCCGACCTCTCCATTCGCCGAGAAGGCCCGCCTGCTGCTGGGCTTCAAAGGCCTGTCCTGGCGTTCGGTGCATATTTCCCCGGTGATGCCAAAGCCGGATCTGACCGCGTTGACCGGTGGCTACCGCAAGACCCCTGTGTTGCAGATCGGTGCTGACATCTATTGCGACACCGCACTGATCGCTCGACGCCTGGAACAGGAAAAAGCCCTGCCGGCGTTCTTCCCCGAGGGTCAGGAAATGACCTGCGCCAGTTTTGCGGCGTGGGCCGATTCGGTGGTGTTCCAGCACGCCGTAAGCCTGGTATTCCAGCCGGAATCGGTGGCGGTACGTTTCGGCAAATTGCCTCCGGAAGCGATCAAGGCATTCCTGGCCGACCGCGCCGGTTTGTTCAGCGGTGGCAGCGCCACGCGTCTGTCCGCCGAGCAGGCCAAACATCAGTGGCCGACGATCATGGCGCGACTGGAGCAGCAGTTGCAGCGCGAGCAGGGCGACTTCCTCTTCGGCGAGCCATCGATTGCCGACTTCGCCCTGGCGCATCCGCTGTGGTTCCTCAAGGCGACGCACGTGACGGCGCCGCTGGTGGATGAATATCCGGCGGTCGCGGCGTGGCTGGGTCGGGTGCTGGGGTTCGGCCATGGCGCGGCGAGCGAGATGTCTTCCGCCGAGGCACTGGAGGTCGCGCATAACGCGACGCCAGCGGCATTGCCGGATGAGCGGTTCGTTGATCCGAACGGCTTCAAGGCGGGCCAGCAAGTGGCAATTGCCGCTATCGATTACGGCGTTGATCCGGTGGTGGGCGAGCTGCTGTTTGCTGGCAGTGAAGAGCTGATCATTCGCCGTGAAGACGAACGTGGCGGCGTGGTGCATGTGCACTTTCCGCGCTTTGGGTTCCGTATCGAGGCGCGCTGATTTATCGAGTCAGCTGCAAAACCTGTGGGAGCGAGCCTGCTCGCGAAGACGATGGATCATTCAACATGTCGTTGGCTGATGCAGCGCTTTCGCGAGCAGGCTCGCTCCCACAATGGATTATTTGAGGGCAGCGAGGATTTCTTCCGGATCAAACCCGCGAATCAACGTACCGTTCACATCAATCAGCGGAATCCCGCGTCCACCCAATGCCTCATACGCCTTGCGCGCATCGGCATCCTTCTCGATGTCGTACTCCTTGAACGGTATGCCCTTGCTGTCGAGAAAGCGTTTGGTCTGTTTGCAGTAGCCGCACCAGTCGGTGGCATAAAGCACGACATTGGCTTGCGCCCGCGTCTGCTCAGAAACCATTTGCGCGGGGTTGAACACCCGCTCGATCTTGCCCCAGTTCTGGTAAACCACGACCACCAGCAGCACCAGGGCGACTTTTTTCAGCACATTGCCGAGCATCAGTTACGCCGCTTCAGCTGGTCGGTCAGCGAAGTCGGCAGGCCTTTGATGATCAGAGTGCCGTTCTCTTCGTCGTACTCGATCTTCGAACCCAGCAGGTGCGCTTCGAAGCTGATCGACAGACCTTCGGCGCGGCCGGTGAAGCGGCGGAATTGGTTGAGGGTGCGTTTGTCTGCCGGGATCTCCGGCGACAGGCCGTAGTCCTTGTTGCGAATGTGATCGTAGAAGGCCTTCGGGCGTTCTTCGTCGATCAGCTCCGACAGCTCCTCAAGGCCCATCGGTTCGCCGAGCTTGGCCTGGCTGCTGGCATAGTCGACCAGAGTTTTGGTTTTCTCGCGGGCCGAGTCTTCCGGCAGGTCTTCGCTCTCGACAAAGTCGCTGAAGGCCTTGAGCAGTGTGCGCGTCTCGCCGGGGCCGTCGACGCCTTCCTGGCAGCCGATGAAGTCGCGGAAGTACTCCGAGACCTTCTTGCCATTCTTGCCCTTGATGAACGAAATGTACTGTTTGGACTGTTTGTTGTTCTGCCACTCGGAAACGTTGATCCGCGCGGCCAGATGCAATTGGCCAAGGTCGAGATGGCGCGAAGGAGTTACGTCGAGCTCGTCGGTCACCGCCACGCCTTCGCTGTGGTGCAGCAGGGCGATCGCCAGATAGTCGGTCATGCCTTGCTGATAGTGGGCGAACAGCACGTGGCCGCCCACCGACAGGTTGGATTCTTCCATCAGCTTCTGCAGATGCTCGACCGCCACTTTACTGAACGCGGTGAAGTCACGGCCGCCGTCCATGTACTCCTTCAACCAGCCGCTGAAGGGGAACGCGCCCGATTCCGGATGGAACAGGCCCCAGGCTTTGCCCTGTTTGGCGTTGTAGCTTTCATTGAGGTCGGCGAGCATGTTTTCGATGGCGGCGGACTCGGCCAGTTCAGAGTCACGGGCGTGCAGAACTGCGGGCGTGCCGTCGGGTTTTTTGTCGATCAGGTGGACGATGCAATGGCGGATCGGCATGGGCTTCTCGGCTGTTGGAAGGGAGGAGGGCAGGCTCCCCCGAAAAAGCGCTCAGTGTACCGCAACCACTGGTTTTGGCGCGGGTTGCAGGGCAAAACCGGGGCGCGCGCCCGGCCTTAAGCGGTTTTTTACCGATTTAGCGCAATAAAGCTGACCAAATGGGTAGCTAGAGGCGGATATTTCCTTGTCGCTGTGCTAGTTTTGCCCGGTCTTACGCGAAGTCACTGCGTTAAGCGTGCATTCAGCATTTGTCAGGTCGAACCAAACCCTGATTTCGGCATCTATAACCCGACTCGTCGTGGTTATCGCCGAGGGTGCCAGATCCAGAAGATCGGGCTCGATGGCTGACACTGCACTCTGCAATCCATATGAATTTGATAGGGAAGGAACACTACATGGCTCTTACTAAAGACCAACTGATCGCCGACATCGCTGAAGCTATCGACGCGCCGAAAACCACCGCGCGTAACGCTCTGGACCAACTGGGCCAAATCGTTGCCGATCAGCTGGAAAACGGCGGCGAAATCACCTTGCCAGGTATCGGCAAGCTGAAAGTGACCGAGCGTCCTGCCCGCACCGGCCGTAACCCTTCGACTGGCGCTGCCATCGAAATCCCTGCAAAGAAAGTGATCAAGCTGGTTGTGGCCAAAGGCCTGACCGACGCTGTGAACAAGTAAGACGCAGCGATAAAAAAAACCGTGCTTCGGAGTGATCCGGGGCACGGTTTTTTTGTGTCTGCGATTTGACGGTCAAGTCGCGGGCAAATGTGGGAGCGAGCCTGCTCGCGAAAGCGGTGGGTCAGTCGATATTGAAGCTGACTGACACGCTGCCTTCGCGAGCAGGCTCGCTCCCACAGGGGGATCTGCTGTGTCTTAGCGCACCCAGCGCTCACGCCGCCAGATCTGCTGCTCGGACTTGGTCTGGAAGGTCCAGGCGACAAAGCGGCTCTGCTTCTGCCCCTGCGACATCTCCACGACCTGGCTTTCCAGCACGCCGGCCTTCTTCAGTGCCGTCTCGATGGCCGGCAGGTTCGAGGCCTTCGACACCAGGGTGCTGAACCACAACACCTTGTGCTGGAAGTTCGCGCTCTCGGCAATCAACTGCGTCACGAAGCGCGCTTCACCGCCTTCACACCACAGCTCCGCCGATTGCCCGCCGAAGTTCAGCACCGGCAGCTTGCGTTTCGGGTCGGCCTTGCCCAAGGCGCGCCACTTGCGCTCGCTGCCCTTGGTCGCTTCTTCCATCGAGGCGTGGAACGGCGGGTTGCACATGGTCAGGTCGAAACGCTCGCCCGGCTCCAGCAAGCCGATGAGGATGTGCTTGCGGTTTTCCTGCTGGCGCAGTTGGATCACCTTGCTCAGATCGTTGGACTGAACAATGGCTCGCGCCGCCGCCACGGCTGTCGGGTCGATCTCCGAGCCGAGGAAGTGCCAGCGATATTCGCTGTTGCCGATCAGCGGATAAACGCAGTTGGCGCCCATGCCGATGTCCAGCACATTGACGATCGCGCCGCGCGGCACCTTACCGTCGTTCATGCTCGCCAGCAGGTCGGCGAGAAAGTGCACATAGTCGGCACGCCCCGGAACCGGAGGGCACAGATAGTCGGCCGGGATGTCCCAATGCTGAATGCCATAGAACGCCTTGAGCAGCGCCCGATTGAACACCCGCACCGCGTCGGGGCTGGCGAAGTCGATGCTTTCCTTGCCGTACGGGTTGGTGATCACGTACTTGGCCAGTTCCGGCGTGGTCTTGATCAGTGCCGGAAAGTCGTAACGACCCTGATGGCGATTGCGCGGATGCAGGCTGGCCTTGTCGCGCGGCTCGACGGCTTTGCTCGGGGACGCGGCGTCAGGCTTCTTGCGCGCAGGTTTGGGTGTGCGGGGGGTGGTCATGGGCGTGGTCGATTCGGGTATGGCTGAAAGTGGCGGGCATTGTCCCACATCTGAAGGCAACACCGTTCAAACTGTGGGAGCGAGCCTGCTCGCGAACGCGGTTTTACATCTGACAGATTTGTCGGCTGACACGCCGCTTTCGCGAGCAGGCTCGCTCCCACAGGGGACTCGAGGTTTTGCAGGAATAAAAAAGGGAGGCCACCTGGGCCTCCCTTCTTCAGTGCGATTTGCCGTTACAGACTGGCAATCCGCGCGTGCTGCTCGGCCAGTTTGCCCAGGGCCTGTTCGGCCTCGGCCAGTTTGGCGCGTTCCTTCTCGATGACTTCGGCCGGGGCCTTGTCGACGAATCCTGCGTTGGAGAGCTTGCCGCCAACCCGCTGGACTTCGCCCTGCAGACGCAGGATTTCCTTGTCCAGACGCGCCAGTTCCGCGCCCTTGTCGATCAGACCGGCCATTGGCACCAGCACTTCCATCTCGCCCACCAATGCGGTGGCGGACAGCGGTGCTTCTTCGCCAGCGGCGAGTACGGTGATCGATTCCAGGCGCGCCAGCTTCTTCAGCAGCGCTTCGTTCTCGGACAAGCGGCGCTGGTCTTCAGCGCTGACGTTCTTCAGGAAGATCGGCAGTGGCTTGCCCGGGCCGATGTTCATCTCGCCACGAATGTTGCGCGTGCCGAGCATCAGTTCCTTGAGCCATTCGATGTCGTTTTCCGCCGCCGGATCGATGCGCTCTTCGTTGGCCACCGGCCAAGGCTGCAGCATGATCGTTTTGCCCTGAATACCGGCCAGCGGCGCGATACGCTGCCAGATTTCTTCAGTGATGAACGGCATGAACGGATGCGCCAGACGCAGCGCCACTTCCAGCACGCGCACCAGCGTCCGGCGAGTACCGCGCTGACGTTCGACCGGCGCGTTCTCGTCCCACAGCACAGGCTTGGACAGTTCCAGATACCAGTCGCAGTATTGGTTCCAGATGAACTCGTACAGCGCTTGCGCGGCGAGGTCGAAACGGAACTGATCCAGTTGGCGGGTCACTTCGGCTTCGGTGCGTTGCAACTGCGAAATGATCCAGCGATCAGCCAGCGACAGCTCGTAGGCTTCGCCGTTCTGGCCGCAGTCTTCGCCTTTGTCCAGAACGTAACGCGCGGCGTTCCAGATCTTATTGCAGAAGTTGCGATAGCCTTCGACGCGACCCATGTCGAACTTGATGTCGCGACCGGTCGAGGCCAGCGAGCAGAAGGTGAAGCGCAGGGCGTCGGTACCGTAGCTTTCGATGCCATTGGCGAATTCTTCGCGGGTGGCTTTCTCGATCTTCTTCGCCAGTTTCGGTTGCATCAGGCCCGAGGTGCGCTTCTGCACCAGGGTTTCCAGGTCGATGCCGTCGATGATGTCCAGCGGGTCAAGGACGTTGCCCTTGGACTTGGACATCTTCTGGCCCTGGCCGTCGCGTACCAGACCGTGTACGTAGACAGTCTTGAACGGAACCTGCGGCGTGCCGTCTTCGTTCTTCATCAGGTGCATGGTCATCATGATCATCCGGGCAACCCAGAAGAAAATGATGTCGAAACCGGTGACCAGCACGTCGGTGGAGTGGAATTTCTTCAGGAACTCGGTCTGCTCAGGCCAGCCCAGGGTCGAGAACGTCCACAGGCCGGAACTGAACCAGGTGTCGAGTACGTCGTTGTCCTGTTGCAGCGCAACGTCCGGGCCGAGGTTGTGCTTGGCACGCACTTCGGCTTCGTCGCGACCGACGTAGACCTTGCCCGACTCGTCGTACCAGGCCGGAATCCGGTGGCCCCACCACAGCTGACGGCTGATGCACCAGTCCTGGATGTCGCGCATCCACGAGAAGTACATGTTTTCGTACTGCTTGGGCACGAACTGGATGCGACCGTCTTCAACGGCAGCAATCGCCGGCTCGGCCAGAGGCTTGGTCGATACGTACCATTGGTCGGTCAGCCACGGCTCGATGACCGTGCCGGAGCGATCGCCTTTCGGCGTTTTCAGGTTGTGATCGTTGACGCTCACCAGCAGGCCGGCAGCGTCGAACGCGGCGACGATCTGCTTGCGCGCCTCGAAACGCTCCAGCCCGGCGAACTCGGCCGGAATCTTGCCGTCGATGCTCTCGTTCAGCGTGCCGTCAAGGTTGAACACCTGCGCGGCAGGCAGCACGTTGGCGTTCTTGTCGAAGATGTTCAGCAGCGGCAGGTTGTGGCGCTTGCCGACTTCGTAGTCGTTGAAATCGTGGGCCGGGGTGATTTTCACGCAGCCGGTGCCGAATTCAGGGTCGCAGTAATCGTCGGCGATGATCGGGATGCGCCGGCCAACCAGTGGCAGCTCGACGAATTTGCCGATCAGCGCTTTGTAGCGCTCGTCGTTCGGGTTAACCGCGACGGCGGAGTCGCCGAGAATGGTTTCCGGACGGGTGGTGGCGACGATCAGGAAGTCATTGCCCTCGGCGGTTTTAACGCCATCGGCCAATGGGTATTTCAGGTTCCACAGGAAACCTTTCTCTTCGTGGTTTTCCACTTCGAGGTCGGAAATCGCCGTGTGCAGTTTGGTGTCCCAGTTGACCAGACGCTTGCCGCGGTAGATCAGGCCGTCTTCATGCAGGCGCACGAAGGCTTCCTTGACCGCTTCCGAGAGGCCGTCGTCCATGGTGAAGCGCTCGCGGCTCCAGTCGACGGACGAGCCGAGGCGGCGGATCTGCCGGCTGATGTTGCCACCGGACTGATCTTTCCACTCCCAGACTTTCTCGAGGAATTTTTCCCGGCCCAGATCGTGACGATTCTGGCCCTGGGCTTCGAGTTGGCGCTCCACCAGCATCTGCGTGGCGATACCGGCGTGGTCGGTGCCCGGCTGCCACAGGGTGTCGCGACCCTGCATGCGGCGGAAACGGATCAACGCGTCCATGATCGCGTTGTTGAAGCCGTGACCCATGTGCAGGCTGCCGGTGACGTTCGGCGGCGGGATCATGATGGTGTAGGACTCGCCCGCGCCTTGCGGGGCGAAGTAGTTCTCGGACTCCCAGGTCTTGTACCAGGAAGTTTCAATGGCGTGCGGCTGGTAGGTCTTATCCATGCGCGGCGGGACCCTATTGGCATTTATTCAGGAAAAGCCGGGAAGTATAGCGGGGCATGGTGCCGAGGGCGAGCGGGGGAGGTCTGGCGGAGATCTAAATGCAGGAGCTGCCGAAGGCTGCGATCTTTTGATCTTGTTTTTTGTGAAAGCAAAGTTAAAAGATCGCAGCCTTCGGCAGCTCCTGCACTAGCGGCTTATTCGTACTGGCTGAGCAGCCGCTCCATTCGCGCATCGAGGCGGCGTTTGATTTCGGTCTCGATGTGCGGGGCGAAGTCGTCGATCACGTCTTGCATGATCAATTGCGCGGCGGCGCGCAGTTCGCTGTCCAGGTGCAGCAAGGCGTCCGGGCCTTTATCGACCGGTGCGGCAGCCGGGGCAGCCGGCGGCGCTGGTGGCGGCTCGACGGCCGCCGGCTGATTGCCGACGGAATCGAACAGCATCGGAATCTGTTCCTGTTCGCCGTCATCGACCGTATCGGTCAAGAGCGGCGGTTGCAGGTTGTCATCGCCGAGCAACTGGCGGATCGATTCAAGATCGTCCAGCAGATGTGCGGACTTCTGTTGCGGTTTCGGAGTGTCCATTGGAGTGCTCAGAGTCGCTGTAAACGGTGGTCTTGCAGAGAATAGCCCTGTTCGCGGTAGAAACGGAAACTCTCCCGCGCCGCCGCTCGGATGGTCGGATCTTCCACCACCACTTCCGCCACGCGGGCGAATTTGCTGGCGAAGGCCGGGACTTTCAGGTCGAGATTGACCAGCAGATCCAGATGCTCACCGCAGTCTTGCCCGAGTCCCAGCACGATCAAACCGTCCGGTTCGCTGTCGGCCGGGCCGTGGGGCACGAAGCTTTCACCCTTGAATGTCCACAGACGCGCATCGAGATCGTCGCGCTGGGCCGCATCGCTGCAATGCAGGTAGATGCGGTGGCCCATGCGCCAGGCTTTCTCGGTGAGCT
>NZ_RCNZ01000123.1:0-13366 GCF_004307525.1 Pseudomonas sp. Sample_21
TTGCCGCGGGCAGCTGCGCTGCTTTGCTTTTCTGTGGGAGCGAGCCTGCTCGCGATGGCGGCCTGACAGCCGACCTGTTTCTTGAGGTCGCCCCAATCCAATTGTGGGAGCGAGCCTGCTCGCGAAAGCGGCCGGACAGCCGGCCTGTTTCTGAGGAGGTACGCGGTCAAATTGTAGGAGTGAGCCTGCTCGCGATGGCGGCCTGACAGCCGGCCTGTTTCTTGAGGTCGTCCCCAATCCAATTGTGGGAGCGAGCCTGCTCGCGAAGGCAATCTGCGAGCCGACGATTTTCTGTTTGATGCACTCAATCCAATTCGGTCGTTGAAGACTGCGAGCCTGAAAAGCAAGGTCAAAAGTTCTCAGCCTGCGACATTTCTTACAGCGTGTTGTAGGGCGGTTCCTTTTTCCCGTGTTTTGGATGTGCTGGTATGCGACAACCGCCATGTTGACCGGTAGTGTTCCAGTCCCTGCAAGTCGTTCGAAGAGGTCAATGGAGTGACAAGTCGGCTGAATCCCCTGCTGCTTCTTAAAGGCTATTTCACCCCCATGGCCTGGGTCCTCGCGGCGCTGTTGTTCATCAACCGCCTCAGCGCCATGGTCAAGCTGTTCATGGCGCTGTACCTGCGTCAGGAGCTGGGCCTGGCGATTGAAACCGTGGGCTGGTTGCTCTCAGCCTATGGCGCCGGGTTGCTGGTCGGTTCGATGCTCGGCGGCTGGCTCAGTGATCATGTGCGCACGGCGCGGCTGACAGCGGCGTTGTTTTTCGTTTCGGTGTGGGTGCTGATGCTGTTGGGGCTGGTGACGCAGGTGCCGTGGCTTGCCGGTTTGCTGTTGCTCAGCGGTGTCATCGATGGCGCGATTCGGACGTTGCATCAGCGGCTGATCATGGAGTATTGCGAGGTCGCGCAACGTTCCCGTGCGCAAGCCCTGAGCCGGGTCGCGCGTAATCTGGGCATGGCCGCTGCCGGGGTGGCGGGCGGAGTGTTGGCTCAGGCGGATTTTCGTTGGGTGTTTTTTGTCAGTGCGGCGATGACGATGCTGGCGTTGCTGTGGTTCGTGCGCACGACGTGGCGGCGGCCGGTGCTGGTGGTTGAAGACGAATCGATCGATGGCTCGAGCGTGCCGCTTCGCGACAAGCCGTTCCTCTGGCTGCTGGCGGCGACGGCCGTGCTCGGCATTGCGTTCGACACGGTGTACAGCACGCTGGGCAATTATCTGCGTGATTACTACCACCTGAGCACAGAGGCGATCGGTTGGCAGTTCGGGCTCAATGCGCTGTTGGTGATCGCTTTGCAGATTCCGCTGTCGCACTCGGTCGAGCGTTGGGGCTCGCGCTGGCAGATGCTCGCGGGCAGCTTGTTGCTGGCCTGTGGGCTGGGCATGTTGCCGTTCGGTTCCGGCTTGGCTTTTGTCTGTCTGTCGACGCTGATCTGGACGCTGGGCGAGGCCTTGTTCATGCCGCCGTTGAATGTACTGGCGATGCAGTTTGCCCAGAGCGGCAAAAGCGGTCAGTACTTCGGGCTGTTCTTCATGAGCTGGAGCGCCAGCGCGTTGTTGTCGCCGGTGCTCAGCGGTCAGCTGTATGGCCAGTTTGGCGGGCACAGTGTGTGGCTGATGAGCGCGCTGCTGGTGCTGATCTCCATTCCACTGACCTGGCAGGCCACGCGCGGGCTTAGCTGATTCGGTTATCAGGGTTATTCGAAAGCAATCTGGCGGTCGATGGCATTTCTGCCTGCGCGGTCGCGTCCTAAGTGGTGAGCCGGTCGGATCGCAACTAGATTTCACATCGAGCCAGTCCGGCAAGCATGTCTTAGCGCAACAGGATGGAGTCGGCCATGAAAAGCAGATTGCTACGGGTTTTGATGTTGTTGAAAGTAATGGTGATGCTATCCCTCGGCACCGCAACGGCGTGGGCCGAGTGCGAGGATCACGAATCTCAAGCGTTCAATGGGCAGGTCGGGCATAGCGGCCTGATGCTCGCCAAGTCCGAGTCGGAACCGGGGGATATGAATCAGGGTGGCAGCGCCGATGACGACGACTCGACCACGGACGATCCGGATACCGATGACCCGGATGACGAAGGCGATAGCCAGACGTAGATCGCCGGGCAAAGAAAAACCCCTTCGGCCTCGACTGATGCGCAATCGAGGTGGAAGGGGTTTTGTTATCGCATGAATTCCTGAATCAACACGAACTCCCTGTGGGAGCGAGCCTGCTCGCGAAAGCGTCATTTCAGTCGACAATGTTGGTGACTGTTACACCGCATTCGCGAGCAGGCTCGCTCCCACATGAGATATTTCGTGGGCCTACGCCGCGCCGTCGAGGAATTGCTCGGCGTAGTGGCAAGCCACCTGCCGATTATCCAGTTCACGCAACAGCGGCTCTTCCGTGGTGCAACGCTCGGTGGCGTACGGGCAGCGCTTGTGGAAAGCACAGCCCGGTGGCGGGTTCAGCGGGTTGGGCAGTTCGCCGACGATCTTGATTTTCGGCTTGTTCGGGTCCGGGTGAATCGTCGGGGTCGCCGATAGCAGGGCCTGGGTGTACGGGTGCAGTGGGCGTTCGTAGATGTCGTTTTTCGGGCCCAGTTCCACCGGGCGGCCGAGGTACATCACCATCACGTCATCGGCCACGTGCTGCACCACCGCGAGGTTGTGCGAGATGAACACGTAGGCGGTGTTGAACTCCTGCTGCAGATCCATGAACAGGTTGAGCACCTGGGCCTGAATCGACACGTCCAGCGCCGAAGTCGGTTCGTCCGCCACCAGCACTTTCGGTTGCAGCATCATCGCCCGCGCCAGGGCGATACGCTGACGCTGACCGCCGGAGAACATGTGCGGATAGCGCTGGTAATGCTCAGGGCGCAAGCCGACCTGCTTCATCATCGCCTGGACTTTCTCGCGACGTTCGGTGGCCGACAGCTTGGTGTTGATCAGCAGCGGCTCGGCCAGTTGATCACCGATTTTCTGCCGTGGGTTCAACGACGCATACGGGCTCTGAAACACCATCTGCACGTCTTTGCGCAGTTGCTTGCGCTCGGCCTTGTCGGCGCCGGCAACTTCCTGACCGGCGATCTGCAACGAGCCCGATGACGGCTCTTCGATCAGCGTCAGGGCGCGGGCGAGGGTGGATTTGCCACAGCCCGATTCGCCTACCACGGCAAGGGTCTTGCCGGCTTCCAGTTCGAACGACACGCCGTTGAGCGCGCGCACGGTGGCGTGGCCCTTGAACAGGCCACGGGAGACTTCGTAGTGACGGGTCAGGTCGCGGGCGGTAAGTACGACGGCCATTACGCCACCTCCTGGTTCAGCGGGTAGAAGCAGCGGGCGAGGCTGTTGGCTTTCGGATCAAGGCCCGGACGCTGGGTGCGGCAGTTGTCCTGCACGTACGGGCAGCGCGGCGACAGCAGGCAACCCTGCGGACGGTCATAACGGCCCGGGACGATGCCCGGTAAGGTCGACAGACGCGAGGCGCCGAGGCTGTGCTCGGGAATCGCCTTGAGCAGCGCTTCGCTGTACGGGTGCGCCGGGATGTCGAACAGTTGCGGCACCTGACCGACTTCCACCGCCTGGCCGGCATACATCACGCAGACACGCTGGGCGGTTTCCGCCACGACCGCGAGGTCGTGAGTGATCAACACCAGGCCCATGTTCTGCTCTTTCTGCAACGCCAGCAGCAGATCCATGATCTGCGCCTGAATCGTCACGTCCAGCGCGGTGGTCGGTTCGTCGGCGATCAACAGTTTCGGCTCGCCGGCAATCGCCATGGCGATCGCGACACGCTGGCTCATACCGCCAGACAGTTGATGCGGGTAGGCGTCCATGCGGCTGGCGGCGCCCGGGATCTCAACCTTTTCCAGCAGTTCGATGGCACGCTTGCGCGCTTGCTTGCCGGACATTTTCAGGTGCAGGCGCAGCACTTCCTCGATCTGGAAACCGACGGTGTAGCTGGGGTTCAGCGCGGTCATCGGGTCCTGGAAGACCATCGACAGGTCTTTGCCGACGATCTGCCGACGCTGACGATTGCTCAGTTTGAGCATGTCCTTGCCGTCGAAGCTGAGCGAGTCAGCGGTGACGATGCCGGGGTGCTCGATAAGGCCCATCAGCGCCATCATGGTCACGGATTTACCCGAACCCGACTCGCCAACGATGGCCAGGACTTCGCCCTTGTCGACCTTGAGGTCTAGGCCGTCGACCACCGGGGTCGCGGTCTTGTCGCCGAAGCGGACGTTGAGATTCTTGATTTCTAGCAGTGACATTTGAATCTCCTCAGGCGGCGTTCTTGAGTTTCGGGTCCAGCGCATCGCGCAGGCCGTCGCCCATCAAGTTGATTGCCAGCACGCTGAGCAAAATGGTCAGGCCAGGCAGACTTACCACCCACCAGGCGCGTTCGATGTAGTCGCGGGCCGAGGCCAGCATGGTGCCCCACTCAGGGGTTGGCGGTTGTACGCCGAGGCCGAGGAAGCCCAGTGCAGCGGCATCGAGAATCGCCGAGGAGAAGCTCAGGGTTGCCTGCACGATCAGCGGCGCCATGCAGTTGGGCAGCACGGTGATGAACATCAGACGCGGCAGACCGGCACCGGCCAGACGCGCGGCGGTGACGTAGTCGCGGTTCAGTTCGCCCATCACGGCAGCACGGGTCAGACGCACGTAGGACGGCAGCGAAACCACGGCAATCGCGATCACGGTGTTGATCAGGCCAGGGCCGAGGATGGCGACGATCGCCACGGCCAGCAGCAGCGACGGCAGGGCGAGCATGATGTCCATCAGACGCATGATGGTCGGGCCGACCACTTTCGGGAAGAAACCGGCAAACAGACCCAGCAGGATCCCCGGAATCAGCGACATCACCACCGACGACAAGCCGATCAGCAACGACAGGCGCGAACCCTGGATCAGACGCGACAGCAGGTCACGGCCGAGTTCATCGGTGCCGAGCAGGAACTGCATCTGCCCGCCTTCGAGCCACGCCGGCGGCGTCAGCAGGAAGTCACGGTATTGCTCGCTCGGATTATGCGGCGCGACCCACGGCGCGAAGATCGCGCAGAAGATGATCAGCAGCATGAACAGCAGGCCGGCAACGGCGCCCTTGTTCTTCGAGAACGCTTGCCAGAATTCTTTGTACGGCGACGGGTACAGCAGGCTTTGATCCACGGCGGACGAGGCGGTGGCTACTGAGGATGTTGGAGTGCTCATGGGTATTGACCTCAGCGCTGATGACGGATGCGTGGGTTGGCAAAGCCGTAGAGGATGTCCACCACGAAGTTGACCAGAATCACCAGGCAGGCGATTAACAGGATGCCGTTTTGCACCACCGGATAGTCCCGGGCGCCGATGGCTTCGATCAGCCATTTACCGATGCCGGGCCAGGAGAAGATGGTTTCGGTCAGGACCGCACCGGCCAGCAGCGTGCCGACCTGCAGGCCGACTACGGTCAGCACCGGAATCAGTGCGTTGCGCAGACCATGCACGAACACCACGCGCGACGGCGACAGGCCTTTGGCCTTGGCGGTGCGGATGTAGTCTTCGCGCAGCACTTCGAGCATCGACGAACGGGTCATCCGCGCAATCACCGCCAGCGGAATGGTACCGAGCACGATCGCCGGCAGGATCAGGTGATGCAGGGCGTCGAAGAACGCGCCGACGTCATCGGCCAGCAGCGTGTCGATCAGCATGAAGCCGGTCTTCGGCTCGATGTCATACAACAGGTCGATGCGCCCGGAAACCGGAGTCCAGCCCAGGCTCACCGAGAAGAACATGATCAGGATCAGGCCCCACCAGAAGATCGGCATCGAATAGCCCGCGAGGGAGATGCCCATCACCCCGTGGTCGAACAGCGATCCTCGTTTGAGTGCCGCGATCACCCCGGCCAGAAGCCCGAGGATGCCAGCGAACAGCAGGGCGGCCATGGACAGTTCCAGGGTCGCCGGGAAAAGAGAGGTGAACTCGGTCCACACGCTTTCACGGGTACGCAACGACTCACCGAGATCGCCCTGGGCCAGTTTGCCGATGTAGTCCAGGTACTGGGCATACAGCGGCTTGTTCAGCCCCAGGCGTTCCATTGCCTGAGCGTGCATTTCGGGGTCGACCCGACGTTCGCCCATCATCACTTCCACGGGGTCGCCCGGAATCATGCGAATCAACGCGAAAGTCAGCAAGGTGATGCCGAAAAACGTGGGGATCAACAACCCCAGTCGGCGGGCAATAAAACTAAACATCTTGTGTGGTACCTCATCAGCCGGTTAGGCGTGCCCGGTGTTCCATAGGTCAGGAGCACCGGGCGTTTCTTATCTACTTCACCTGGGTGGTGGCGAAGTTATTAGTGGTGAGAGGGCTGATGTGGTAGCCCTCTACATTGTTGCGCATTGCAGTGAACATCCGAGTATGGGCCATGCTGATCCATGGCTGGTCCTGATTAAACAGCACTTGGGCCTGTTCGTAGAGCGCGGCGCGTTCGGCCGGATCTACTTTAGCCCGCGCTTCATCCAGCAGTGCCTGGAATTTCTCGTTGCACCAGCGTGCGTAGTTTTCGCCGTTCTTGGCGGCCTCGCAACTGAGCATAGGCGTCAGGAAGTTATCCGGGTCGCCGTTGTCGCCCGCCCATCCGGCCGAGACCATGTCGTGCTCGCCGGCCTTGGCGCGCTTGAGCATCTCGCCCCATTCCATCACGCGGATGTCGATCTTGATCCCGACTTTCGCCAGGTCAGCCTGCATCATTTGCGCACCGAGCATCGGGTTGGGGTTGGTCGGACCGCCGCCGTTGCGGGTGAACAGGGTGAAGGTGGTGCCTTCCGGAACCCCGGCTTCCTTGAGCAGCGCGCGCGCCTTGTCGAGGTCGCGTGGCGGGTTCTTCAGGTCATGGTTGTAGCCGAGCAGGGTCGGCGGGTACGGGTTGACCGCCACCGACGCGTTACCCTTGCCGAACAGCGCGTTGACGTAGGCTTCCTTGTCGAACGCGATGTCGATGGCTTTGCGCACGCGTACGTCGCTCATGTACTTGTGCTGGGTGTTCATGGCGATGTACGAAACGGTCATCGCGTCCAGCTCGTCGACTTTCAGCTTGCTGTCTTTCTTGATGCTCGGGATGTCATCCGGTTTCGGATACAGCGCAACCTGGCACTCGTTGGCCTTGAGCTTTTGCAGGCGCACGTTGTTGTCGGTGGCGATCGCCAGGATCAACGCGTCGGCCGGCGGCTTGCCACGGAAGTAATCCGGGTTGGCCTTGAAGCGCACCTGCGCATCCTTGGCGTAGCGCTGGAAGATGAACGGGCCGGTGCCGATCGGCTTGTTGTTCAGATCGCCGGTCTTGTTGGCCTTGAGCAACTGGTCGGCGTATTCGGCCGGGTAGATCGACGAGAACGCCATGGCGATGTCAGCCAGGAACGGCGCTTCGCGACGGGTCAGGGTGAACTTGACCGTGTTGTCGTCGACTTTTTCTACGCTTTTGAGCAGTTCCTTGAAGCCCATGCTTTCAAAGTACGGGAAGCCCACGCTCGACAGTTTGTGCCACGGGTGATTCGGGTCCAGCTGACGCTGGAAGCTCCAGACCACGTCGTCGGCGTTCATGTCGCGGGTCGGCTTGAAATATTCGGTGGTGTGAAACTTGACGCCTTTGCGCAGGTGGAACGTGTAGGTCAGGCCGTCTTCGCTGATGTCCCAGGACTCGGCGAGCGCCGGGATCACTTCGGTGGTGCCGGGCTTGAAATCGGCCAGGCGATTGAAGATGGTTTCGGCCACAGCGTCCGCCGTGACTGCAGTTGTGTACTGGACCATATCGAAGCCTTCCGGGCTGGCTTCGGTGCAGACCACCAAGGGTTTGGCCGAGGCGCCGACAGCGACACTCAGCAACGCAGCCGCGATGGCCGCACGTAGGGGAAGCATTTTCATCGATAACCCTCTGCAATCGGTTGAAGACAGAAAACCGAACGGCCGACTCATCATGAGTCAGCCGTCGGTTGGCGTTTTTACAGAATGTTGAACGGGATGGTGGTTACGAGACGGAACTCGTTGATGTTGCCGTCAGCCTGGTGCTCGCTGGCGCGGTGAGTGGTGTAGGTCGCGCGAATTGCAGTGGCTTTGAGCGGGCCGCTTTGCACTGCGTAGGACGCACCGACACCGTATTCGTAGTGGGATTCTCCATCCATCAGGCTCAGGTCGCCGCGCTTGTCATCCGGAATGGTGTAAGCGGTGCCACGGTAGTGAGTACCGTCGATGCCCCAGCCGCGTGCCTGGTAGATGTTGAACTTCAGGCCCGGCACGCCGTATTCGGCCATGTTGATGCCGTAGGCAATCTGGAACGACTTCTCGTTCGGACCGTTGAAGTCCGACAGCAGGGAGTTGGCCAGGTAGATGCCGTTGGTTTCGTGCAGGTAGTCGAAGTACTCGTTACCGTTCACTTGTTGATACGAGAAGGTCAGGCTGTGGGCCTGGTGGGCCAGACCCAGCGACAGCGAATAGGTGTCGTTGTCGATGTTGCCCATCAGCTTTTTGCCTTCGTCGACGGTCTTGTAGTAGTTCAGGCCGGTGGTCAGGCTCAGCACTTGGCTGTCGCCCAGTTCGTGGGTTGCGCCGAAGTAGTACTGGTTCCAGAAGTCTTCCACGTTGGAACCGTAAAAGCTGGTTTTCAGGCTCTTGAACGGTTGGTAGTTGACGCCGGCAACGTAAACCTTGTCGGTCTCCACGCCAGTGGCTGAATACTCGGTGCGAAATTTCGACAGGCTCTGCTCGGTACGAGGGGAAACGCGGTCGAAGCCACCCGCGTCGAACGACAGGTTGTTGAACTCTTCGCTGTGCAGGGTAATACCTTCAAAGCTCGAAGGCAGCGGACGGTTACCGATGACATCGACAATCGGCGTGCTGAAGTTCTGGCGACCTGCGGTCAATGTGGTGTTGGATACACGAAGCTTGACATTGGCCAGACCCAGCTTGCTCCATTGGTCGACAGCGTCGCCGTCGGAATCCGCCAGGGTCCGGTTGGAGCCGCCAGCAATGTCCTTGCGATCACGATCCAGCACAATGGCGTTATAAGCGGCGACTTCGGTGCTCACGCCCACGGTGCCTTGGGTGAAGCCCGAGGTGTAGTTGACGATGGTGCCTTGCACCCAGTTGATCCGGCGTGGCGTCGGAGTGCGAACGGTAGGCGTGGTGTTCTTGTCGCTGTTTTTCACGTAGCTGAAACGGTCGTCGCGACGACGCAATTCGTTGGCATACCAGTTACGGGTTGTACCGCCCAGGCTTTGTCCATCGATAAAGCCTTTGGCCTCGCTTTGGGCGCTGCTGCCGGCCAATGTGGTAGGGACGAACTCCTGACTTGCAGGTTCGGCGTACGCGGTAGCAGTGATGCTGCTGATGGCCAGGGCCAGTATCGCGGTGCTGCTCAGTTTCATGGGTGAAGCTCCTTTACTTTCTTTTTATCCCGGCTTTTTTTGGTATGCCGGTTATTGGTTTAGAACTCGTTCACACATCGCAAACGTTTGCAAAAAGCCGGATGGGCGAATTTCGGCAAAGCGCTTGCGTGAGGGGAGTAGACGGCTCCCCTCAGCATTGCGGCTAATCGGTTGGTTTAATCAATACTGACACCCGAGAACACGTTGCGGCCGAACGGGCTGACTTTGAACCCTTCGACCCGGGTGCTTAACGGCTGGTTGACCGTCGAGTGGGCGACAGGCGTGATCGGCACTTGCTGTTTAAGCAATTGCTGGGCCTGTTTATAAAGCACGGTGCGCTGGTCGCGGTCGGTGACGACCTTGGCCTGTTTGATCAGCTTGTCGTAAGCCGGGTCGCACCACATGGAGTAGTTGTTGCCGCCGATGGCGTCGCAGCTGTACAGCGTGCCCAGCCAGTTGTCCGGGTCCCCGTTGTCACCGGTCCAGCCGATCAGGCTGACGTCGTGCTCGCCGTTTTTGGTGCGCTTGATGTACTCGCCCCATTCGTAGCTGACGATCTTCACTTTCAGACCGATCTTGGCCCAGTCGGACTGGAGCATTTCGGCCATCAGCTTGGCGTTCGGGTTGTAGGGGCGCTGCACTGGCATCGCCCACAGGGTGATCTCGGTGCCTTCTTTCACGCCGGCGGCCTTGAGCAGTTCCTTGGCTTTTTCCGGGTTGTAGGCAGCGTCCTTGATGGTGTCGTCGTAGGACCACTGTGTCGGTGGCATGGCGTTGACGGCCAGTTGGCCGGCGCCTTGATAAACAGCGTTGAGAATTCCCTGTTTATTCACCGCCATGTCCAGCGCCTGACGCACTTCCAGTTGATCGAATGGCTTGTGGCGCACGTTGTAGGCGATGTAGCCGAGGTTGAAGCCCGGCTTGGAAATCAGTTGCAGTTTCGGGTCAGCCTTCAGTGCTTCAACATCGGCAGGGCGCGGGTGCAGGGTGATCTGGCACTCGTTGGCCTTGAGCTTCTGCACGCGTACCGAAGCGTCGGTGTTGATCGCAAAAATCAGGTTCTTCAGCTTGACCCGGCTCGGATCCCAGTACTGCGGGTTGCCGGTATAGCGGATGTTCGAGTCTTTCTGGTAGCTCTTGAATACGAACGGCCCGGTGCCGATCGGCTTCTGGTTGATGTCGCTCGGCTTGCCGTCGGCCAGCAGCTTGTCGGCGTATTCGGCAGACAGAATCGAAGCGAAGCTCATGGCGATGTTCTGGATGAACGCGGCGTCGACGCTGTTGAGCGTGAACTCGACGGTCAGCGGCCCGGTCTTCTCGACCTTGGCGATGTTCTTGTTCAGGCTCATCCCGTTGAAGTACGGAAACTCGGTGGGATAAGCCTTGCGGAACGGCTGTTGCGCATCGAGCATGCGAGTGAACGTGAACACGACATCGTCAGCGTTGAAATCGCGGCTCGGCTTGAAGTAAGGGGTTGTATGAAATTTCACGCCTTCACGCAGGTGAAAGGTGTATTTCAGGCCATCTTCGGAAATGTCCCACTTGGTCGCCAGGCCCGGTACGACATTGGTCGCGCCTTTTTCAAACTCGACGAGGCGGTTGTACAGCGGCTCGGCGGCGTCGTTGTCGGTGGCCGTCGTGTACTGCGCGGTATCGAAACCCGCCGGGCTGCCTTCCGAGCAAAACACCAGGCTGTCGCTGGCGGCGTAGCTTGCAGACGTGGCGGCCAACAGGCCGGCGCCCAACAGTGCGGAAAAAATCAAGGTATGGCGCATGACGCTCCCTCTTTTTAGTGTTGTGCAATGCGTCAGGGTCCCTATCCCGGGACTTTCTGGTCGCATTGAGCTCAATCCAATACGTACGGCAAAACCGGTGGCCCACGCAGACACTGGTCAGTACGCGACGGTAGGCACCGTGCCTCTGGCAGTAAATACGTAATTGCCTTAATGCTCGTAGGAAAAGTCGACGCGCCTATACCGAAGCAATCATCTGCGGCGGATTTGGGTGTAGGCCTTTTCCTTTTTTCCCGGTAGATAAAGCAACGGCGACGTCAGAAACGCCGCCGTTGCAATGTCTTACTTGCTGACGCTGACGCCGTAGAAGGAATTCAGGCCAAATGGGCTGATCTTGAAATCCTGCACGTTGGCGCGCATGGGTTGATACACCGTCGAGTGAGCGATAGGTGTCATTGGAACTGCATCTTTGAGGACGTGTTGCGCCTGTTTGTACAGCTCGGTGCGCTTGCCCTGGTCAGTAGTGCGTTTGGCTTCTTTCACCAGGCCGTCGAACTTCTTGTCGCACCACTTGGAGAAGTTGTTGCCGCTCAGCGAGTCGCAGCCGAACAGAACGTTGAGCCAGTTGTCCGGATCACCATTGTCACCGCTCCAGCCAATGATCATGGCCTGGTTCTCGCCACCTTTGGAACGCTTGATGTACTCGCCCCACTCGTAGCTGGTGATCTTCACTTTCAAGCCGATCTTGGCCCAGTCGGACTGGAGCATTTCAGCCATCAGTTTGGCGTTCGGGTTGTACGGACGCTGCACCGGCATCGCCCACAGGACGATCTCGGTACCTTCCTTGACGCCGGCTTCCTTGAGCAGCTGTTTGGCTTTCTCAGGATCGTACTTGGCATCCTTGATGGTGGTGTCGTAGGACCACTGGGTCGGCGGCATGGCGTTGACGGCCAGTTGGCCGGCGCCTTGGTAAACCGAATCGATGATCTGCGGCTTGTTCACGGCCATGTCCAGCGCCTGGCGCACGCGCAGGTCAGCCAGTGGGTTGGCCTCGTTGCTGCCCTTGACTTTATCCATCACGTTGTAAGCGATGTAGCCCAGGTTGAAGCCGGCCTGATCCGGCATCTTCAGCGACTTGTCTTCTTTCAGCGCTTTCAGATCGGCCGGACGCGGGAACAGGGTGACCTGGCACTCGTTCTTTTTCAGCTTCTGGATACGCACCGATGGGTCGGTAGTGATGGCGAAGATCAGGTTGTCGATCTTCACGTCTTCAGGTTTCCAGTAGTCCTTGTTGCCGGTGTAACGGATGTTCGAGTCTTTCTGGTAGCTCTTGAACACGAACGGGCCGGTGCCGATCGGCTTCTGGTTGATGTCGGCGGCTTTGCCATCCTTGAGCAGTTGGGCCGCGTATTCGGCGGACTGCACGGACGCGAAGCTCATGGCCATGTTCTGGATGAACGCGGCGTCGACTTCTTTCAGGGTGAACTTGACGGTGTGGTCGTCGACTTTATCGATCTTGGTGATGTTGGTGTCCATCCCCATGTCGGTGAAGTACGGGAATTCGGTCGGGTACGCCTTACGGAACGGGTCGTCCTTGTTGATCATGCGGTTGAAAGTAAACAGCACGTCGTCGGCGTTGAATTCACGAGTCGGCTTGAAATACGGGGTGGTGTGGAACTTGACGCCTTCACGCAGGTGGAAGGTGTAAGTCAGGCCATCATCGGAAATGTCCCACTTGGTCGCCAGACCAGGAATCACGGCGGTGCCGCCGCGCTCGAACTGGGTCAGGCGGTTGAACATGGTTTCGGCTGAGGCGTCGAAGTCGGTTCCGGTGGTGTACTGGCCTGGATCAAAACCGGCCGGGCTCCCTTCGGAGCAGAACACCAGGTTAGTCGCAGCGGTGGCGAAAGGTGCGGAGGCTAACAAGCCTGCGCCGACTAGAAACGGAATGACCGCGTGTTTAAGCATGTTGGCCTCATGATTTGTTGTCATTTTTTAGTTGTGAGGTACGACCTCGTGAGTCGTGCCTGCGGATACTTATGCAGGCCCCATACCCAATGCAAGATCCAGAGCGGTCGGCGGCGTTAAACGGTGGCACGAACGTACCTTAATGTCGCATCCGTATAACTTTTGACGCATTTGACCGTTTGCGGGTGGTTTTTGCGGTGCATTCGGGGCGCTGAAATGGTGCGCTGAAGGTGTTGGGTGCGCTTGGGTGGGGCTTGGTGTTACTTATTTATACCCTTGGGGA
>NZ_RCNZ01000006.1:0-12898 GCF_004307525.1 Pseudomonas sp. Sample_21
CACGGCGTTCGATCAGACGATCCGAGCCACCTTCGGCAACACGGCGTTCGATCAGCCGATCCGAACCACCTTCAGCAACACGGCGCTCGATCAGACGATCCGAGCCACCTTCAGCAACGCGGCGTTCGATCAGACGATCCGAGCCAACTTCAGCCAGACGGCTTTCGATCAGCTTGTCCGAACCGCCTTCGGCGATCATGGTGTGCGCCGGGGTGGCGGCGAAAGCGTTAACTGCGAAAACCGAGAAAGCGATGCTGAGAAGAGTCTGGCGTTTCATGATGGTGTGCTCCGGGGTGTTGTTGGTTGGTATGGAGCTGATGTTACGCCCGGAATTTTTTATGAGAACTTCATTGCCGTGATGGTGAACATCGACGTCGATGATGGTTGCGGACAACCGCGTAGCAGAGCCTCAGAGCACCTTCACCGCACGCCCGATCGCCTGAATCGGCCCGGTCGGTTTGCCAATCGGCGAGCCATTGGCGCCTTCCAGCGTCAGCTCAAACAGCTGGTTCGGCTGCAACGGCGGCAGTTTGTCCAGCGGCACCGACAAAGCCTGCCCGGGTTTGACCAAGCCCAACGACACCGGCCCCGACCAGCCGTCAGCCTTGGTCCAGAACTCCAGCGCCTTGTCCGCCGGCACCTCGACCACTCCTAACGGAATCAACTGGATCTCGCGCGCATTGCTCGCCTGAATCACCCATCCCGGCGCCTTGTCCTGCGGCGCCACCAGCACCACCAGATAACTCGGTTTCGGCGCAGTCTGGGTCAGCAGCATCGTGCCGAGGATCAATGTCGCCGCCAGCCCGGCCGCGCTCAAGCCGCGCCACAGTGGCAGCAGATTCCACCACGAGCTCAGCGGCTTCTTCACCGTCAGCCGTTCGAGACTGCGTTCGATACGAGGCCATAACTGCGCCGAGGGTTGCTGAGGTTCGGCCAGATCGGTCAGCTCCAGCAGGCGCCGCTCCCAGGCATCCACCGCTGCACGCAATTCGGGATCGTTCGGCAGGCGCCGTTGCACCTTGATGCGCTGCTCGAACGACAAGGTGCCGAGCACATATTCGCCGGCCAGTTCATCCCGTTCCTGCGCTGATTCGCCGGTCATCCCATGCACTCCCGCAAAGCATTGAGGCTGCGCTTGATCCACGCTTTGACCGTGCCCAGCGGCGTGTCGAGGCGAGCGGAAATCTGCGCGTGGCTGTAACCGTCGACGTAGGCATGGAGGATGCAGCTGCGGCGCTGCGGTTCCAGTTGTTCGAGGCAGCGATGAATGCGCGCCGAGTGAACATCGACCGCCTCATCAGGCGCCGCTGCCTCATGTTCTTCGCTGAACGGCGTTTCCCGACTTTGTTTGCGCAGCTGATTCAACGCCAGATGCCGGGTCACGCTGAACATCCAGCCCCGCGCCGAGCCGCGCGCCGGGTCGAAGCCGGCGGCGCCGTTCCAGATCTTGATGAATGCCTCATGCACGATATCCTCCGCCAGCGCCGTATCGCGCACCAGCCGCTTGGCCACACCGAGCAGGCGCGGGCCTTCCTGCACATACAAATCGCGCAAAGCCGCGCGCTCGCCCCGGGCACAGGCGGCGAGGCGGGCTTCATAATCGAAAACGGATTCGGGTAAAGGCATGGGGTGCAATCTAGCTCACATTTCCCAAACATCCAGATGCATTGTTCCCAGTGGGAGCGAGCCTGCTCGCGAATGCGGTGGGTCAGAAAGTAATAAGGCGACTGACACTCCTTCTTCGCGAGCAGGCTCGCTCCCACAGGATTGTGCACTGCTTCTGAATATCAGTTCGCCGCCCAGAAAATATAATCCGCCTGATACTTCACCACTTCCTGCTTGCCCTTGTTCGCCATGGTGCACTCACTGCCCGGCGCGACGCCGCCCTTGAGCGCGACACGCTGGATATAGCTGACCCCGGTCATCGCGCCTTTGCCCTCGGCCGGGTTGGCCTTGACCAGTTGATAGGGCAGGTTGCCCGGGCTCGACGGTGCCACGGCGAGTTGCGTGCCGGTGACTTTCGAACCGTCCTTGGCTTGCCAGGTCGCTGGTGGTCCGAAATAGGTGCCGACCTGTTTGCCGCTGCGATCATTGAGCACCGCTTTCGGGCCGACAAAGGTCCATTCGGTCTGCCCGGCCATATTGGGTTTGTCGCGGCATTCGTAGGTGATCTCGCCAACCCCGGTGGTCTCCAGGGCAATCTTGTGCCCGTCCGGCACCTTGATCGCGTCGGGATAACTGCTCTGGGCGAAGGTGGTCGCGGTGAAAGCGAGCAAACCGGTGAAGCCAATCAGCTGGGTGATGTTCATCCGATGATTCTCCGAAAAGGGTAGGGCGCTGACAGCACCAGAGTGGGCTGTTACAGGGACTACCCGTGGCGGAGGCGATTGGATGCAGTGCCGGAAAAATATTTTTGGATCACCTCTATACCTGTGGGAGCTGGCTTGCCAGCGATGGCGTCGTGTCAGCAGACATCGATTTTTCTGATACACCGCAATCGCTGGCAAGCCAGCTCCCACAGGGTTCTTCATCGGTCTTCAGGCCGGAGGCTTTCAGGAGTTCCTGGGTATACGGATGTTTCGGCGCAGCGAAAATCTCCCGCGACGAGCCTTGTTCAACCACCTTGCCATCCTTGATCACCATCAAGTCATGCGCCAGCGCATGCACCACTGCCAGGTCATGGCTGATGAACAGATAGGTCAGCCCATGCCTGATCTGCAACTGGCGCAACAATTCCACCACTTGCTTCTGCACCGTGCGATCCAGCGCCGACGTCGGTTCGTCGAGCAGGATCAGCGCCGGTTCCAGCACCAGTGCGCGGGCGATGGAGATGCGCTGGCGCTGGCCGCCGGAAAACTCGTGAGGGTAACGATGGCGGCTCTGCGGATCGAGGCCGACTTCCTCGAGCACGCGAATTACCGCTGCCTCGCGCTCGGCCTCGCTGCCGATGCCGTGGGTCAGCAAGCCTTCGGCAATGATCTGCTGCACCGACATGCGTGGGCTGAGGCTGCCGAACGGGTCCTGAAACACCACCTGAATCTGCCGGCGCAACGGGCGCATCAGGCGCTGATTGAGCAGGCTCAACTGCTTGTTGCCGAAACGGATATTGCCCTCTGATTCGACCAGTCGCAGGATCGCCTGGCCCAGCGTCGACTTGCCCGAACCCGACTCGCCGACGATGCCCAACGTCTTGCCGCGTTGCAGGGTGAAACTGACCCCGTCCACCGCTTTGATGTAATCCTGCTGACGGCTGAAGAGTTTTTTCGGCAGGGGAAACCACACCTTCAAATCATCCACTTCCAGCAGGTTGTGCTCGTACTCACTGGGCACTGGCGCGCCGCTCGGTTCAGCCTCGATCAACAAGCAGCTGTAAGGATGTTGCGGCGCCTGGAATAGCGTCTCGCAATCGGCCTGTTCAACGATCTCGCCTTGACGCATTACGCACACACGCTGAGCGATCCGGCGCACCAGATTGAGGTCGTGGCTGATCAGCAACAGCGACATGCCGAGGCGCTGCTGCAGTTCGATCAGCAGTTCAAGAATCTTCTGCTGTACGGTTACGTCCAGCGCCGTGGTCGGCTCATCGGCAATCAACAGTTCCGGCTCGTTGGCCAGCGCCATGGCGATCATCACCCGTTGCCGCTGACCACCGGAAAGCTGATGCGGATAGGCTTTCAAGCGCTGCAACGGCTGGCGAATACCCACCAGCTCGAGCAGCTCCAGGGTCCGCGCGCGGGCGGCGCGGCCCTTGAGGCCCTTGTGGATTTCCAGCACTTCGCTGATCTGTTTTTCCACCGTGTGCAGTGGGTTCAGCGAAGTCATCGGCTCCTGGAAAATCATCGCAATGCGATTGCCGCGCAAACCACGCATCTGTTGTTCGCTGGCGTGCAGCAAATCCACGCCGTTGTAGCGAATCGCGCCGCTGCTGCTGACGCTCTTGCCAGGCAGCAGGCGCAGGATTGAATGCGCCGTCACCGACTTGCCCGAGCCGGACTCGCCGACCAGCGCCAGACATTCGCCACGGCGAATATCGAGGTTCACACCGTGCACCACTTCTTGCCCTGCGAAGGCGACGCGCAGGTCGCGGATCTCGATTAAATGGTCTTGCATGTCAGCTCCTCGGATCAAAGGCATCTCGGCACGCTTCACCGATGAAAACCAACAAAGACAGGATCAGCGCCAAGGCAAAAAACGCCGTCAGCCCCAGCCACGGTGCCTGCAGATTGCGTTTGGCCTGGCCGATCAACTCGCCCAGCGACGCGGTGCCGGCGGGCATGCCGAAGCCGAGAAAATCCAGCGCGGTCAGGGTGGCGATGGCGCCGGTGAGAATGAACGGCAGGTAGGTGAGGGTGGAAGTCATGGCGTTGGGCAGAATGTGCCGGCGCATCAGTTCGCTGTCGGTCAGGCCCAGCGCGCGCGCGGCTTTCACGTATTCGAGATTGCGTCCACGGAGGAACTCGGCGCGCACCACGTCGACCAGCGCCAACCAGGAAAACAGCGCCATGATCCCCAGCAGCCACCAGAAACTCGGCGAGACGAAGCCGGACAGAATGATCAGCAGATACAGCACCGGCAGCCCCGACCAGATTTCCAGAACGCGCTGCCCGAGCAAGTCGACCCAGCCGCCGTAGTAGCCCTGCAAGGCCCCGGCGAGAATGCCGATCAACGCGCTGATCGCGGTGAGGATCAGCGCGAACAGAATCGAGATCCGCGTGCCGAAAATAACCCGCGCCAGAACATCGCGGGCCTGATCATCGGTGCCCAGCCAATTGCTCGATGACGGCGGGCTGGGCGCCGGTTCGGTGAGGTCGTAGTTGACCGTGTCGTAGCTGAACGGGATCGGCGGAAACAGCATCCAGCCGCCCTGATCCTCGATCAGTTTGTGTACGTAACTGCTGGCGTAATCCGGTTGAAACGGCAGCTCGCCGCCGAAATCGGTTTCCAGGTAATCGCTGAGGATCGGAAAGTAAAAGGTGTCGTGGTAGCGGATCACCAGCGGCTTGTCGTTGGCGATCAGCTCGCCACCGAGGCAGATCAGGCACAGGCCGATAAACAGCCACAGTGACCAGCGCCCACGGCGGTTGGCCTTGAATTGCGCGACGCGGCGCTGGCCCAGAGGCGACAGTATGAACATCAGGCAGTCCTCGCCGAGAAATCGATGCGCGGGTCGAGCAGGGTGTAGCAGAGGTCGCCAATCAGCTTGATCAGCAGGCCGAACAGGGTGAACAGAAACAGCGCGCCGAACACCACCGGATAGTCACGCGACACCGCCGCTTCGTAGCTCATGCGCCCGAGGCCGTCGAGGTTGAAGATGGTTTCGATCAGCAGGGAACCGGCGAAAAACACTTCGATCAGTGCCGACGGCACGCCGGCCACCACCAGCAGCATGGCGTTGCGAAACACGTGGCCGTACAGCACGCGCCGCTCTGTCAGGCCCTTGGCTCGTGCGGTGATCACGTACTGCCGGCTGATCTCGTTGAGAAAGCTGTTCTTGGTCAGGATCGTCAGCGTGGCAAAGCCGCCGATCACCAGCGCCGTGACCGGCAGCACCAGGTGCCAGAGGTAGTCGCCGACCTTGCCCAATGTGCTGAGGCTGTCGAAGTTGTCCGACACCAGTCCCTGCACCGGAAACCAATTGACGTAACTGCCCCCGGCGAACACCACGATCAACAGAATGGCGAAGAGAAACGCCGGCATCGCATAGCCAACGATGATCGCGGTGCTGCTCCAGACATCGAAGGCACTGCCGTTCCTGATTGCCTTGCGAATGCCCAGCGGGATTGAAATCAGGTAGGTAATCAGCGTCGCCCACAAGCCCAGCGACAACGACACCGGCAGCTTCTGCACGATCAGGTCGGTGACCTTGGCGCCGCGAAAGAAACTGTTGCCCAGATCCAGTTGTGCGTAGTTTTTCAGCAGCAGCCACAGGCGTTCGTACAGCGGTTTGTCGAAGCCGTAATGGTGTTTGATTTCCTCGATCAGCGCCGGGTCCAGCCCACGGCTGCTGCGCCCGGCACCGCCGACCGCCGCGACTTCGCCGCCACCGCCCATGCTGTGCCCGCCAAAGCCTTGCAGGCGGGCGATGGCTTGTTCCACCGGGCCGCCGGGCGCGGCCTGCACGATAAGAAAATTCACCACCAGAATGCACAACAGCGTGGGGATGATCAGCAGCAAACGGCGACTCAGATAACGCAGCATGTCACTGGCCTCCCGCAAGCTGAGCGCTCATCTGCTGAGTCGTCAGCGGCCTGGCCGAGACTTCCCACCAGGTGTTGAGACCTTCGTCATACGAAGGTTGCACGGCGGGCATGCCGAAGCGGTTCTGATACACCGTCGGCGTGCCTTTGGAGTAGTAGTTGGGAATCATGTAGTAACCCCATTGCAGCACCCGGTCGAGGGCGCGGGCGTAATGCACCATGGCTTCGCGGCTGTTGGCCTGGACCAGCCCGTCGAGCAGTTGATCGACCGCCGGATCGGCCAGCACCATCGCGTTCGAGCTGCCGACTTGCGTGGCACTTTGCGAGCCGTACAGGCTGTACAACTCGCGGCCCGGGGAGACGATCGGATCGCCACTGCGCGGGAAAGCGCAGACGATCATGTCGTAATCGCGAGCGTTGAGGCGGTTGATGTATTGCGCTGAATCGATGCGGCGCAGATTGAGTGTGATGCCGATCTGCGCGAGGGTGCGTTTGAACGGCAGCAGCATGCGATCGAAGCCGCCCTGGCCATCGAGAAAGGTGAATTCCAGCGGCTCGCCGGCGGCGTTGACCAGACGATTGTTTTTCGCCGTCCAACCGGCTTCGCCGAGCAGTTTCAGCGCTTGCAATTGCTTGTCGCGGATGTAGCCGCTGCCATCGGTTTTCGGCGCTTCATAGACCGTGGTGAACACCTCGTCAGGAACCTTGCCGCGCAACGGTTCGAGGATCTTCAATTCCTCGGCATCGGGCAGGGCGCTGGCGGCCATTTCACTCTTGGGCCAGAAGCTGTTCTGACGCACGTAGAAGCCGCGCATCATCTGTTTGTTGGTCCACTCGAAATCCCAGAGCAGGCTGATCGCCTGACGCACGCGGCGATCCTTGAAGAACGGGTTCTGCAGGTTGAACACGAAGCCCTGAGCGGCGGTGGGTTTGTCCGGGGCGAGGATCGACTGTTGCAAACGACCGTCGCGCAGGGCCGGGCTGTCGTAGCCAACCACGTAACCCGAGGAAGAAAACTCGCGGTTGTAGTCGAACGCACCGGCCTGCAGCAGTTGGCGAGCGACGTCGGTGTCGCCGTAGAAATTCACCGTCAGGCTGTCGAAGTTGTACATGCCGCGACTGACCGGCAGGTCCTTGCCCCACCAGTCCGGGTCACGCTGGAAACTGATGCTGCGCCCGGCGTCGACCTTGCTCACCCGGTATGGCCCGCTGCCCAGCGGTGGCTCGAAGCCGCCGCCGTTGGCGAAGTCGCGGGTTTTCCACCAGTGCTCGGGCAGCACGCGCAGCGTCGCCAGATCCAGTGCAAGGGTGCGATTGAGGTTGTTCTTGAAGGTGAAACGGACCTGGCGTGGACCTTCGACCAGCACGTCTTGCACGTCGGCATATTGCTGGCGATAACTCAGGCTGCCCTTGGTCATCAGCAGGTTGAAGGTGTAGCGCACGTCTTCGGCGGTGATCGGCGTGCCGTCGGCAAAGCGTGCCTTGGGGTTGAGGGTGAAGCGCACCCACAAACCTTCGGGATCGCGCTCGATCTGCTGCGCAACCAGAGCGTAAACCGTGTAGGGCTCATCCAGCGAACGGAACGCCAGCGGCGCGTAGACCCAGTCATTGACCTGCACCACGGAAATGCCCTGATCGGCATACGGCGTGATGTAGTTGTACTGACCGATCTCCATCGACGCACGGCTGAGCGAACCGCCCTTGGGCGCGTCGGGGTTAACAAAATCGAAATGCTTGAAGCCGGCCGGATATTTCGGCGCCTCGCCGTACACCGTCAGCGCGTGACTGCCGCCGGCCAGCGCCGAAGTGCCAGTGCACAGCAGCGCACTGCCGAGCAGCAGGCCAGCCATGTTGCGCAAAAAACTCATGAAGTCACCCTTGAAATCCCTGAAGGAACCCGGACCCCCGGTGGGAGCGAGCCTTTGTGGCGAGGGGATTTATCCCCGATCGGCTGCGCAGCAGTCGCAAGATCAATGCATGCGGTACTTCTGATGCTCCGCGTCGGCAGGTCCTGGGGGCGCTTCGCACCCCATCGGGGATAAATCCCCTCACTACAAAGGCTCGCTCCCACAGAGGGATGCGTTTTATTTGGGGTTAGAAGTGGTAAGTCATGCGCGCAAACAATGTCCGGCCCAGCGGGTCGGTGTAGCGCGGGTCATAGCCGCTCTGGAAGTTGTAGGCCTGGTTGGAGAACGGCGGGTTGCGGTCGAACACGTTCTTCATCCCGGCATCAACGTCGAGCACTTTGTTGAAGGTGTAGCCGGCCGACAGGTCCCACACCGAATACGACGCCACCCGCGCGTGCGTCTCGCGGTCGTAATCGTTGTAGCCGGTGGTGAAGCGGTTGGTCAGCGCTGCTCGCGCCGCACCGAGGCTCCAGCTGCCGGTGAGGTTGTGCTTCCAGCGCGCGATCACGCCGTCGCCCTGAAAGTCGCCGACCTTGTCGGTGAACGGGCCTTTGATGGTGCTCTGGAAGTCGTACTCGTCGACATAGGTGCCTTGCAGGCCGAGGCCGAACTGACCGTATGGCGTGTTCGGGAAGCGATAGTCGAGCGACACGTCGACACCATTGGTCTCGACGATGCCGAGGTTGGCGTTGCCGGTAACGATGTAGTTGAGCGTGCCGTCGGCGTTGCGCACGAAGCGGTCCGGGTAGGAGCCGGCCTGATCGAACACGGTGGATTCCGGGAACGGCTGGATCTGGTTGGAGATGTGAATCCACCAGAAATCCAGACCCACCGACAGATTGCTGATCGGTTGGTAGACGAAGCCCAACGTCACGTTGCGCGCTTTCTCCGGGGCCAGATCCTCGTTGCCGCCAATCTGGTTGAGGAATTGCTGACCGCAATCACGCCCGCCGTTACCGCCCGGTTGCACCACACCGCCGGTACACAGCACGGGATCGTTGTAGAAACCCTGGGTGAAGGTGATGCTGCGCGGCGAATACAGTTCATACAGCGACGGCGCGCGGAAACCTTCGCTGTAGGCGCCACGCACTACCAACTCTTTGATCGGCTGATAACGGAACGAGTATTTCGGGTTGGTGGTGCTGCCGAAGTCGCTGTATTTGTCGTGGCGCACAGCGGCGGACAATTCAAGGCTGTCGAGCACCGGCACGTTGAGTTCGGCATAGGCGGCCTTGACGCTGCGATCACCTTCGACGCTACCGGCCGGGTCGATGCCGAGGCTCTGGATGTCGCCGGCGAACGACTCGAAGTCCTGATGGAATTTCTCCTTGCGGTACTCGCCGCCCAGCGCCAGACCGGACGGACCTGCGCCGAACCAGTCGCCGATTTCACGGCTGACGCGGCCATCGAAACCGGCAACGCGGCCCACGGCGGTGGAGTAAGCGCCGTGGTACGCGGCGGCATCGATGTACTGCTGGCCGGCAGCGGTCTGCGGGCCGAACGGGTTGAGCAGACCGCTGGCCAGGCCGTCAATCATCGCCTGGTCGCTGACATAACCACTGGTGACGCTGGAGACGATTTTGTTCTGGTTGTACGAGGCGCCGACGTTGTAATCCCAGCCGCCAACCAAACCATCGAAGCTCAGCAGAAAGCGCTGGCTGGTGTTCTGGTCTTTCGATTCACGCGGGCCGGCGGCAGTCTCGCGCCAGTTGACATCGACTGGCTGCGTCGGGTCGAGGGCGAAATCGGTCGGCGCCGGGGTGATGCCGTTGCCGGGGTAGTAGGGCGAGGAAGAATCCAGGCTCAGACCAGTCAGTGGCGCCGGGCCGACGGCGACGGCGTTGTTGTTGCGCGACCAGAAATATTCGAGGTTGGCGTTGTGATCATCGCCGAGCTTGGCGGTGGTCTTGCCGAAGAACGAGGTCTTCTCGGTTTGCGGCACCAGGTCGATGAATTCACGGGTGCTGAAGCGGCACAAGCCGTCGCGGGCGATCAGGTTGGGGCCGTTGCAATTGCTGTTGGCCAACGGGTTGGTGGCGTTGCCGTTCTGGCTGTAGTTGCCGGGGAACGCGGTGCCGGAGGTCTGATCGAGACCGCGACCGGGCGCGTAGTCGGTGGCGAAGGAGCGGTCGTTGGCGTCGAGGTTCTGCTGCTTGTTGTAGTTGAACACGCCGAGGACGTTGAAGCGGTCTTCTTCCAGATCGCCGTAGCCCCAGCTGGCGCTCATGTCCTTGGTCGCGCCGCCACCGCTGTGGGTCGGCGTTTCGCCGCCCAGGGTCAGGGCGCCATCGGTAAGGGATTTCTTGGTGATGAAATTGATCACACCGCCGATGGCGTCGGTGCCGTACAGGGCCGAGGCGCCGTCGCGCAGCACTTCCACACGCTCGATGGCGGCAAACGGGATCATGTTCAGGTCCACCGCGCCGCCGGCCGAGTTGGTCCCCGACAGGGCGTTGTTGGCCAGGCGTCGACCATTGAGCAGCACCAGCGTCTTGTTCGCGCCGATGCCGCGCATGTCGGCAAACGACGCACCACCAGTGGCCGCGCCGACGGAGCCGGCGCTGTTGTTGATCGACTGGCTGCCGGTGATGCGCTGCACCAGTTCGGCGGTGGTGGTCACGCCCTGTTTGCGCAGCTCTTCAGCCTTGAGGATGGTGATCGGCACCGCCGTTTCCGCATCGACCCGGCGAATCGCCGACCCGGTCACTTCGACCCGTTGCAGTTGCGTGGTCGGCGCCGCCACGACAGCGGCTGCCGGCGTGGCGCTGTTGTCGTCCTCGGCCGCTTGCACGGTCCCGGCGCCCATCCCCATGGCCACCAGATACAGCGGAACGAAACGGTGGCGAGACATCGTTGCCACCAAAGGTTTGAGCGTGAAGCGTGGAGTGTTCATCAGCATGGTTGTTTCCGATTTTCAGACGTTATCGAATTGGCCTTGTGAGCCGCTCATTGCTCCGCTTCCGGTGATACCGCGCGCGGAAAACCACTTTCTTCAAGCAAGCCGATCCCCCTCCGAAGACGCGTGGCGTTTTTTCGGTCGGCCGGGTGCGACGGGATTTCTTTTTCAGCGGTGCCGGGCGGGTTTTTCATCACCCATCCGGCACCGCACTCAGTGGGTGGTCATCACCGAAATCTTGCTGATGCCTGAGCGCTCGATCGATGCCATGGCCTTGGCCACCTGGCCGTAATTGACGGCGGCATCGGCCTGCAACTGCACGCGCACGTCGGCGTCTTTGGCCTTGACCTCCTTGAGGCTGGCCTCGAGGGATTCCGGGGCCAGTTCGGTCTTGGCCAGATAGAACTTGCCGTCCTGATCGACGCTGACCACCACCGGGTCTTTCTTTTCGGCAGGGGCGACGGCGTCGGTTTTCGGCAGGTTGACCTTGATCGCGTTGGTCATCAGCGGCGCGGTGACAATGAACACCACCAGCAGCACGAGCATCACGTCGACCAGCGGCGTGACGTTCATTTCGCTGAGCACTTCATCGCTGTCTTGAGTGGAGAAGGACATCAGCTGGCCTCCCGCACGGCGGTGGTGCTTTTGCTGGCGATGGCCTGGCGGCTGATGGAAAACGCACTGCGCGAGGCGAGGGCGTCGAAGTCGTGGGCGAAGTCGTCCATGTCCGCCGAGGCGAGTTTCAGCCGACGCAGGAAGAAGTTGTAGATCAGCACCGCCGGCACGGCGACGGCGATGCCCACGCCAGTGGCGATCAGCGCGTGGCCGATAGGCCCGGCGACCGCTTCAAGGCTGGCCGAGCCGGTTTCGCCAATGCTTTGCAGGGCTTCCATGATTCCCCACACGGTGCCGAACAGGCCAATGAACGGCGCGGTGCTGCCGATACTGGCGAGGATCGCCTGGCCGTTTTCCAGGGAGCGACGTTCTTTCTGGATCTGCTGGCGCAGGTTGCGTTCCAGGCGGTCGGAGCGGTTGATGGTGTGCGCCAGTTGCTGCGTGGTGCGCGGCGACTCTTCCACCAGTAGGGCTTCGAAACCGCTGCTGGCGATGCGCGCCAGCGAGCCTGGATACTGGCTGGCGTGTTCGGCGGCGGTGAGCAGGTCCGGCGCGCTCCAGAAGGCTTTGGTGAACTGTTTGTTCTGCGCTTTCTGGCGCAGGTACTGGGCCGACTTGACCAGCAGGATCGCCCAACTGACCACGGAAAACAGCACCAGGCCCCAGAGCACACCGGGGACAATCATCGAAGACAGTGAATCGTTCATGGCTACACCTCGCTTGCGTTAATCAGTAATGAGTCGGTTGCGCCGTCATTGCGGCAATTTGAAATCGATGGTCTGGGTGGCGAAGCCGTCGATCGGCGTGTCGCCGCGCTTGGCCGGAATGAACTTCCAGTTCTTCACCGCCGCGACGGCCGCCTCATCCAGTTGCGGCTTGCCGCTGGACTTGGTCACCGTCACGCTGCCGGCACGGCCGTTGGCCAGCACCTGAATGCGCAGCACCACGCTGCCTTCCCAGTTGCGGCGCAGCGCCAGCGACGGGTATTCCGGCGGCGGGTTGCCAAGGCTGGCCAGGCCGGAAATCGCCGCCGACTCCTTGACCGGAGCGGGCGCAGCAGGTGGTGCCGGTGGTGCGCTCGGTGTCGTCGGCGCCGCAGGTGCGGACGGTTGCGCCGGGGCGGGCGGCGTTTTCGGTGGCTCGACTTTTTTCGCCGGTTTTGGCTTTTCCACCGGTTTGGGTTTTTCGATCGGCTTGGGCTTCTCCACCGGTTTGGGCGGCGGCTTGACCGCGTCCTCGTCCTCCACCGGTTGCTCGGGTTCCGGCGGAGGTGGAGGCGGGGG
>NZ_RCNZ01000032.1:0-12847 GCF_004307525.1 Pseudomonas sp. Sample_21
ACTTTCTTGTCGCTGATGTCGAGCATGTAGCGCACGCTGCGCAGTACGTCGTTATGAACCATGTCGGTATTCCTGATGCGTTGTGGGCAGCGCTCGTAAGCGCTGCCGGAATGTGGGGCGGCAGTGGAAGTTCTAGAACTTCTCTTTGCCGGACAGGTAGCGCCATTGGCCAACCGGGACCTTGCCGATCGACACGCCGCCGATGCGGATGCGACGGATGCCGATGACCTTCAGGCCAACCGCTTCGCAGAACTGCGCAATGATTCCCGGCTGCGGGTTTTTCATGGCGAAGCGCAGACGGTTTTCGTTCTGCCAGCTGGCCTTGACTGGCGGCAGCTCCTTGCCCTTGTGGGTCAGGCCATGCTGTAAACGATTGAGGCCGTGGGCAGCCATCTCACCTTCGACTTCGACGATGTATTCCTGCTCGATCTTCGCCGCGTCGGCGGTGAGCTTGCGCAGGATTTTCCAGTCCTGGCTGAACACCAGCAGGCCGCTGGCCTTGGGCTGCAGGTCGGCGCTGGCGGTCAGGCGCAGGAAATGCCCGCGCAACGGACGCTTGCCGTAGCGATGCTCTTCGCTGAGGGTTTCGGCGCTGAGCGTTTGCATGGCGCTGTCGACATCCATGCCGGCGGGCGCGTTGAGCAGGATGGTCACCGGCTCCGGCGCGGTGGCCTTGGCGTCCTTGTCGAGCTCGACCTTTTGCTCGCCGACCTTGAATTGCGGCTCATCGATGACTTCGCCGTCCACGGTGACCCAGCCGCCCTCGATGAACAGCTCGGCCTCCCGGCGGGAGCAACCGACCAGTTCGATGAGGCGTTTGGAGAGGCGAATCGGGTCAGTCATGACAGGGCCGTAACAAAAAAGGGGTGGGCATTGTACCTGTGTGGAAGCGGTTAAGCCCGGTTCCATTTGCAGGCGCTATATTCAATGTGGAAGCGAGCCTGCTCGCGAAGGCGTCCTGCCAGTCTATGTATGCAGTGACTGATACACCGCATTCGCGAGCAGGCTCGCTCCCACAGGGGGTCCATGGTGTGTCAGCCGTTGCTTGAGCGCTGTTGGGACTGCCGCAAGCGCATATGCAGCAGCGGATACGGCTGGCCCATGCCATCGACCTCGGAGCGGCCGATCACTTCAAATCCCTGCTTTTCATAAAAGCCCAAGGCTTGCGGGTTCTGCTCATTGACGTCGAGTTCATCGGCGTTGAGCCGTTCGATCGCATATCGGAGCAACTGCTTGCCCAAGCCTTGACCACGATGATCAGGATCGATGAACAGCATTTCAATCTTGCCCGCCGCCACACCGGCAAAACCGGTGATGCGCTGCTGGCGATCCTTGGTGCAGATCAGCATGACCGCATCGAGATAGCGGGTGAGCACCAGATTGCGCAGCAGCTCGATGTAGCTGTCCGGCAGGAACTGGTGAGTCGCACGGACCGAGGCCTCCCAGACCCGGGTCAGTTCTTCGTAATCGCTGATTTTCGGTGTGTGAATGACCGAATGCTGACGCATGTGCGTGTGCCTCTTGTGCGGTTCAAGGGAGTCCGTCCCCCGCTAAACGATAGCCGCAAAAAAGCCCCGTATCTCGGAAAAGAGCGGGGCTTCTGGATACAGCGCTATCCCCCTGTGGGAGCGAGCCTGCTCGCGAAGGCATTGTGTCAGGCAATATTTACAGCGACTGACCCAGCGCATTCGCGAGCAGGCTCGCTCCCACAGGTATTTTGCGGTGCTTAGATCTGCTCAGCCCACAAATCATATTCGTCGGCATCAGTCACCTTGCACCAGACCTTGTCGCCCGGCTTCAGGTTGCTGCCATTGTCGATAAACACGTTGCCATCGATTTCCGGGGCGTCGAAGAAGCAACGGCCGACCGCACCTTGTTCGTCAACCTCGTCCACCAGCACTTCAATCTCACGACCGATGCGCATTTGCAGGCGTGCCGAGCTGATCGCCTGCTGGTGCGCCATGAAGCGCTCCCAACGATCCTGCTTGACGTCGTCCGGTACCACTTCCAGATCCAGATCATTCGCTGGTGCGCCGTCAACCGGCGAGTACTGGAAGCAGCCGACGCGGTCGAGCTGGGCTTCGGTCAGCCAGTTGAGCAGGTACTGGAAGTCTTCTTCGGTTTCGCCCGGGAAGCCGACGATGAAGGTCGAACGGATGATCAGGTCCGGGCAGATTTCGCGCCAGTTCTTGATGCGCGCCAGGGTCTTGTCTTCGAACGCCGGGCGTTTCATCGATTTCAGGACTTTCGGGCTGGCGTGCTGGAACGGGATATCCAGGTACGGCAGGATCTTGCCGGCGGCCATCAGTGGAATCAGCTCGTCGACGTGCGGGTACGGATAAACGTAGTGCAGGCGGACCCAGACGCCCAGCGTGCTCAGCGCCTCGCAAAGCTCGGTCATGCGGGTTTTCACCGGCGCGCCGTTCCAGAAGCCGGTGCGATATTTCACATCAACGCCGTAAGCGCTGGTGTCTTGCGAGATCACCAGCAGCTCTTTGACGCCGGATTTCACCAGGCGCTGAGCTTCGTCGAGCACATCACCGACCGGACGGCTGACCAGTTTGCCGCGCATCGACGGGATGATGCAGAACGAGCAGCTGTGGTTGCAGCCTTCGGAAATCTTCAGGTAGGCGTAGTGGCGTGGGGTCAGTTTGATGCCTTGCGGCGGCACCAGGTCGATCAGCGGGTTGTGATCCTGACGCGGCGGCACCACTTCGTGCACGGCGTTGACCACTTGCTCGTACTGCTGCGGACCGGTCACGGCGAGCACGCTCGGGTGTACGTCGCGGATGTTGCCTTCTTCCACGCCCATGCAACCGGTGACGATGACCTTGCCGTTTTCCTTGATCGCTTCACCGATTACTTCCAAAGATTCAGCCTTGGCCGAATCGATGAAGCCGCAGGTGTTGACGACTACAACGTCGGCGTCCTGATAGGTGGACACCACGTCATAACCTTCCATGCGCAGCTGGGTCAGGATGCGCTCGGAGTCGACCAGTGCTTTCGGGCAACCCAGAGATACAAAGCCAACCTTTGGATTGGCCGGCGCAGGAGTGGTGGACATGTCTAACCTCGGTGTTTTGTGACGTCGCTTGCTTGATGCGCAAGCCGACGGATGGGCGCTTGAGATGCGCCTCTGATCAAAAAGTGCGCAATTCTAGCGGCGGGCAACGCACTTGACCAGCTTTATACGGGGAAATACGACGAGTGCTGCGCTATGCTTCGCGCCGTTGAGCTTTACCGATTTCGTGCAGTCAATCATTGGTCTGTAACAACAGGTAAAACAGCGCATGCTGCAACTCAAAGCATAGTGCTTCCTTCAAAGAAGCCGGTATCGAGATCAGGAGTGTTGGATGGGTCAGGCAAGTAGTCATGCGGCGGGCGCCGAGGGTTCGGCAAGCAGACCGCTGAGCATGCTGGTCGCGGCGGTCGGGGTGGTTTATGGCGACATTGGCACGAGCCCGTTGTACACCCTCAAGGAAGTGTTTTCCGGCGGTTATGGTGTGCCGGTCAATCACGACGGTGTGCTCGGCATTCTGTCGTTGATCTTCTGGTCGCTGATCTGGGTGGTCTCGATCAAATACATGATGTTCGTCCTGCGCGCCGACAACCAGGGCGAGGGCGGCATCATGGCCCTGACGGCACTGGCACGGCGGGCAGCGGCGGGGCGCAAGCGCCTGCGCACGTTGTTGGTGGTGTGCGGGCTGATCGGCGCGGCGCTGTTCTATGGCGACAGCATGATCACCCCGGCCATTTCGGTGCTGTCGGCGATTGAAGGCCTCGGCCTGGCGTTTGAAGGCATCGATCACTGGGTGGTGCCGCTGTCGCTGGTCGTGCTGGTCGCGCTGTTTCTGATTCAGCGCCACGGTACCGCGCGGATCGGCATTCTGTTCGGGCCGATCATGGTCACCTGGTTCCTCGTCCTCGGCGCCCTCGGTGTGTACGGCATCAGCCACACCCCGGAAGTGCTGCACGCGCTGAACCCGATGTGGGCGGTGAATTTTTTCGTCGTGCACCCGGGCATGGGCGTAGCGATCCTCGGCGCGGTAGTGCTGGCGCTGACCGGCGCCGAAGCGCTGTACGCCGACATGGGCCACTTCGGCCGCAAGCCGATCGCTCGCGCCTGGTTCCTGCTGGTGCTGCCGGCGCTGGTGCTCAACTACTTCGGCCAGGGCGCATTGCTGCTGGAAAACCCTGACGCAGCGCGTAACCCGTTCTACCTGCTGGCACCGAGCTGGGCGCTGATTCCGCTGGTCGGCCTTTCGACCCTGGCCACGGTGATCGCCTCGCAAGCGGTGATTTCCGGCGCGTTCTCCCTGACCCGTCAGGCGATCCAGCTCGGTTACATCCCGCGCATGTACATCCAGCACACCTCCAGCGACGAGCAGGGCCAGATCTACATCGGTGCGGTGAACTGGGCGCTGATGGTCGGCGTGGTCCTGTTGGTGCTGGGCTTCGAATCTTCCGGTGCACTGGCCTCGGCCTACGGCGTGGCAGTGACCGGCACCATGCTGATGACTACCATTCTGGTGTCGGCGGTCATGCTGCTGCTGTGGAAATGGCCACCAATCCTCGCGGTGCCGGTGTTGCTTGGCTTCCTGTTGGTGGACGGTCTGTACTTCGCCGCCAATGTGCCGAAGATCGTTCAGGGCGGCGCGTTCCCGGTGATCGCCGGTATCGCCCTGTTCGTGCTGATGACCACCTGGAAGCGCGGCAAACAACTGCTGGTCGAACGCCTCGACGAAGGCGCGCTGCCGTTGCCGATCTTCATCAGCAGCATCCGCGTGCAACCGCCGCATCGCGTGCAGGGCACCGCCGTGTTCCTCACCGCCCGCTCCGACGCCGTGCCCCACGCGCTGCTGCACAACCTGCTGCACAACCAGGTGCTGCATGAGCAAGTGGTGTTGCTGACGGTGGTCTACGAAGACATCCCGCGTGTGCCGCCATCGCGGCGCTTCGAGGTCGAAGCGCACGGAGAGGGTTTCTTCCGGGTGATCCTGCACTTTGGTTTCACCGACGAGCCGGACGTGCCGCAAGCGCTGAAGCTGTGTCATCTGGATGATCTGGACTTCAGCCCGATGCGCACAACCTACTTCCTCAGCCGCGAAACGGTGATTGCCTCGAAACTGGAAGGCATGGCGCGTTGGCGTGAGGCGCTGTTTGCGTTCATGTTGAAGAATGCCAATGGCAATTTGCGGTTCTTCAATCTGCCGTTGAACCGAGTGATCGAGTTGGGGACGCAGGTGGAAATGTAAGCCTCGCTTCAACTGAAAAGCCCCCGTCAGCTTCAAGGCTGGCGGGGGCTTTTTTGTGCCCGCACATAAACCTCGAACCCACGCAAATCCCCTGTGGGAGCGAGCTTGCTCGCGAAGGCGTAGTGTCAGTCGACAATCTGTTAACTGACCCTCCGCATTCGCGAGCAAGCTCGCTCCCACAAGGGTTCTGTGGTGTTAGTGGCTTTCAGGCAATTCTTCTTCAGATTCGGTCTTTGTGCGAGCAGGTCGCGGCATCAGCGCTTGGATCACATCATCAATCAAGGCTTTGCCCATCACCGTCAGGTAATGCGCGGCCCAGGCATGGCGATCGGTGTCTCTGATGAAAGCAGCATCCTCGGCGAAGTATTTTGCGAGGGATAGCAGGTCGGAGGATTGGGACAAGGCATCGATGATCGGGATGCCGGCGCGGACGTTGAAGAACGCTTGATCCGAGTTGTAGAGGAAAGGGGTGAAGCCGATGGTTTTAGCGTTTGCAAGTCCGTGCAGATCAGTTTCGGTCATCGTGTTACTCCTTGGTTCGAAGTGCCGCGACTTTCGTTACCACGCGAAAGGGAGGCAACTGTACGCAGGGTGGTAAACCGGGAACCAAGGAAACCGGCACGCTCGAAAGCGTCCCACGCACAGCCGCCATAACTCGAGGAGCGGGCTGTTGCGATGGTTTCTCCGGGTTACCACACCCGATCGCTGAATGGGTCAGCGACGTCCGGAGAGTATCCCGTCGAAAAACAGCGCAATAGAGCGGCAAAGCGCCCGAACACGAGTTTCGGAGTTTGCCTACAAGGTCTGTGGGCGTCATCTGATATTGCGAAACTGGAAGTAAACGATACTAAACGTCTGACACGAACACAGCCATGACGATATGCGGGCAAGGTATGCAGCGATTAGTGATTTACCCAAGGGCTTGACGACCCGGCCTCGGTAGTGAGACAAGTGTCCACGTTTTATGGAATGTGGACACTTGAGGTTTTGATCTAAATGAAGAGTCAAGACATTTTACTATTGTTCAAAATGGCCAGTCTCCACGCTCAGGAAGAGAACCTCATGGGGGAGATGGAGGCCGAATCGAATTCGGACAGGGTCGAAGAGCTGCTCAGGCCTTATGTCGTCAGCCGAATGAGCGCAGGGCAAAGTGTGGGGAAGCCATTGGTCACCTATTCCACTGATGGGGAAGACACTCTCTTCCTGCGCCGCGAATTCGACTCGCCTTTCGCTGATGGGCCAGGTTGGGAGGGATGGGCGGAACCGGCATCTGATCCACCGCTGACAAGTTGGAGTGATCGGTACTCCTTACGTGCGCTGTCTGCCTCTCTCGGACTGAGCAAAAGCGAAGTCTCAAATGCTCTCGCCCGGTGCCGGGAATCTGGATTGCTCATTCATGATTACGACACCGGGCTTGCCAAAGTGCACCGCCGGGAACTGCTGAAAATTACCGAGCACGCGCTGAAGTACTTCTTCCCGGTCAAGCCTGGCGCGATGGTTCGTGGCATACCCACAGGTTTTGCAGCGCCTGCGCTGTCCAAAAGCATCAAGAGTGCGGGTGGTTTGATTCCGGTCTGGCCGGATGCGCAGGGAACCGAGCGAGGCCAAGCGATCGAGCCGCTTTACAAAACAGTGCCGGAAGCGGTGAAAAAAGACCGGATTCTTTACCACTATCTGGCGCTCGCTGATGCAATCCGTCTGGGTGGTCCGCGTGAGTGTGGTGTGGCAATCAGTATTCTGAAGGCAGGGATGGGGCTGAAATAACATGTCGTCAAACGCGGATCACAACTACGAACTCATTGAGTTCGTGGCTGGAGGCTTGGGCGAGGCGTTTCTCGCCGAAGTTGCTTTTGTTGGCGGTTGCACAACCGCCATGCTGGTTACAGATACAGCCGTGCTGGACGACATTCGTTTCACTGATGACGTTGATCTAGTGATCGAGTTGGCCGGTATCAGCGCCTGGAACCAACTCACCGAACGGCTGGCGGCCAAGGGATTCAAGATCACGGGTGAGGACGAGGTGAATTGTCGTTTTCGCTTCAATGACGTTGTCGTGGATGTCATGCCTTCCGACCCTGCAGTGCTCGGCTATGCCAACCGCTGGTTCGTCGAGGGGCTGGCGAGGGCGGATAAATTCACCCTGCCCAGCGGCACTGCCATCCAGATATTCCAGCCCGCGTATTTTCTCGCGACGAAACTGGAAGCTTTCGCCGGTCGGGGAAATGGCGATCCTTATCACAAGGATGTCGAGGATATGATCATCTTGATCGATGGTCGGCCTGAGCTGTTGGAGGAGGTGGTCCAGGCTGACAAGGACCTCAAGGCATTCATTACAGAGGGAGTCCAGAAGCTGATGGCGCTCGATGGGGTTGGCTACGTGATCGAAAGTTCAGGCTCGGTGCAGGCGAATCCAGGCAGAGGGCAGATTATTCACAGGCGTATGAAAGCGCTGGCCAGCGCATGAGATACCTCTCCCGATCAATCACTGGGCAAGCCAGCAGAGCAAATAATGACTATGCCGGAGCTACCTGTGAGGGTGACCGTGGTTTTTTTGTTGTCGCGGATGGCACTTCAAGGCGCGGCAGTGGACAGCTGGCTGAATGCTTCGTAAGCGGCATGTTGGCGGCTGATTCCACACAGTTGGAGCAGGGGGGCTATCCTGCAGAACCCGGAGCTATCGAGCGTCTATTGGGTTCAATACTGTCGGATTTTCATGCGTCGTTGCCTGCTGATCAGACGGGAGCCATCTGTTACCTGATTGGCTTGGTCGCTCATGGCCGACTCACCGTTGCATACGAAGGTGACTGTTCATGCGGGATTGTGACGCTGTTGGGAGCCATCGAGTGGATTACGCCTCCTCACTGCAAGGCCAATTGGCGGCGCGACCGTTCGCACTGTGAGTTGGCGCAAGATCCTGCTCGAAATTCAGTAACGCGATGCTTGAAGATCAATCGGGTTCCGAACCCTGACTTTGTTTGGTGTGAACTGGAGGCTGTTGAGCGCTTGGTATTTGTCACTGATGGCTTTTGGGCGGACTTGACGCAAGTCCAGCAAAGCAGTTTGTTGGCGGCGCCGGATAGCGACTTTAGCGTTGGCGACGATGATGTCACGTGGATAGATGTTCAGCTTGGCCGGCGGGACTGACGAGTTGTCTGAGTCCGGCACAATACCCTGTGGGAGCGCGAAGACGTAGTGTCAGTCGACGAATCTGTAAACTGACCCACCGCTTCGCGAGCAAGCTCGCTCCCACAGGGATTGTGGTGGCGGCTGGAATGTAAAAAGCCCCCGCAACTGTGAAGTTGCGGGGGCTTTTTATGGGCGTAGCTCAGATCACTCTTCGGCGACCGAGTTCTTGCTCTGACGCTTCTCGATCAAGTCCACCAAACGCTTGGCCAGCGCCGGGTAGTTTTCATCAAAGTGATGCCCGCCGGGCAGTTTCACCGCTTCGCCGACAGCAGTCTTGTCCGTGCAGCCACTTTCATCGGTCTCTTCTTCACCGTAGATGCACACAACCTTGCCGGCTGGCAGTTTGGCCATTTCCGGGCCGGTCGCAGCTTCTTTGCCGGCGTTACCCAACCAGCCTTCGACTTCGATTTCGAAGCTGCCGGTGCGGGCGAAGGCGAGCAGGATGATCGCGTCGACGCGTTGCTGTTCGTTCTCTGGCAGACGGTTGTAGATCGCTGGCAGAACGTCGGCACCGAACGAGTAGCCGGTGAGGATGAAGCGCTTGGTGCCCCATTTCTGCCGGTAGTGCTGCATCAGTTCGGTGAGGTCGAGTGCGCTTTGCTCCGGGCTCTTGTGCTGCCAGTAGTAGCGCAGGGTGTCGATGCCGACCACCGGGTAGCCGATCTTGGCCATTTCCCCGGCCACGTCGCGGTCGAGGTCGCGCCAGCCGCCGTCGCCGGAGAGGAACAGGGTCACGGTGTCGTTGGCCTGACCGGCCGGCACTTCCACGACCGGAATCGCCAGACCGCCGTTGGCCTTGTCGCCGCCGACGAGGATTTTGCGCAGTTCGTTGTTCAGCACTTGCGGCAGATTGATGTCGTAGTCGCTGATGCTGGTTTCGGCGTTTGGTTGATCGCGTACGAAACCTGCGCTGGCGTCGTCCGGGTTATCGTTCCACGCCACCAGCCAGTGGCCGTGGGCGGCGGATTTCGGCAGCAGGTGGGTGCAGCCGGGCTTTTCCAGAGCCAAGTCGACGGAGATGGCCTGGGCCTTGTCGTCTTTCTGTTCCGCCAGCCAGCGCCACGCCAGTACGGCGCCAGGGCCGATGCCGCTGACCAGGGTGGCCGGGCCATTCAATTCGCGCAGGCCCGATTGCAGGGCACGGCTTTGCAGCAGGCAGTCCTTGGGCAGGATCACCTGAACGATCTGCGCCGAGGCGCTGCGGCTGAGGGTGGTCAGTTGTTTCTCGGAGAGCTTCTGTTCGTCGGTGACGGCAACCAGCACCTGAGCCTTCGGCTTGCTGCCGGGGATCACGCGGGTCATGGCTGTGCCATCGGCGGGTTTCAGTTGTTCGACGGTCGGTTCCGGTGCCGGGCGTTTGAGGTACCAGTAACCGCCGCCGGCAATCACGGCCAGCACGAGCAGGGCGGCCAGGATGTACTTCAGGGAGCGTTGAATCATCAGCGTTTCACCAATCCAGTCAAGCCGCCCGCGATCAGGGCAGCAGTGTCGGCCAGCGCCACGAGCGGATCGAGTCCGGCGGGCACGGCCATATAACGGGGTTCCCAGTCAGGCTGGAACTTGTCTTTGAAACGGCGCAAACCTTGGAAGTTGTACAGCTGCTCACCACGGCGGAAAACCATCGAGCCCAGGCGCTGGGTCAGCGGTGCGCCGCGCCGGGGTTGCAGCCCCGACAACGGCACCATGCCCAGGCTGAAGCGCGCGTATCCGTGACTCTTATAGTGTTGAATCAGGCCGACCATCATGAATTCCATGGTCAGCTTCGGCGCTTCCGGGTGCGCGCGCATCAGATCGAGACTGGCCAGATCGTGGCTGTAGGTCTCGAGCAGATTGGCGAACGCCACCGGGCGGCCTTCGAAGCGAATCACCGCAATGCGGAAATGCTTCAGGTAATCGTCGCTGAAACGGCCGAGGGAGAAGCCTTTCTCACGCACGTTCTTGCCGGTCAGCCAGGCATCGGAAATCACCTTCAGCTCGTCCATCGGCGCCTGGCCCGGCTCATGGATTTCCAGCGACAGACCATCGCGGGTGCCACGGTTCCAGGTGTAGCGCAGGTCCTTCATCTCCTTGCCCTTGGCTTCCAGATCGAAGCGCAGCAGATCGACCCGGGCTTCTTCGCCGAGCTTGATCGCCGTCAGGCCGATGTCCATGTAGTACGGCAGGTTCTCCGCACGTACCTGATAGAAAACCGGGCGCGTATGGTGGATGTCGCAAAGGTCGCGGAACTGCCAGATCATTTCCGCACGTTGCTGGCTCGGCCCGATCGGGTCGTACAGCGCCACCAGACTGCGGCCACGACGGGCGTACATCAGGAACGCCTCATCGTTGGGATGAAACAGCAACGCCTTGTCACCGGTCAGCGCGAGGCCGCCGTCGGGTTGTGACGAGGCCATGAGGATTTTTGCCGCGCGATCCAGTTCGTCCGGCGTCGGCAAATGAATCACCGGGCGCGCGGTGCGCAGCAACCAGGTCAGGGAGATGATCACCAGCAACACCGCCGCGCCGAGCAGCGAGCGCAGGCCACGCGGCGCGTCAGCATCGAGGGTGAACTGCCACCACAATTGATGGCTGTAGGGCACGTCCTGATAGGCGAACAGCAGCAACCAGGCCGAAGCGCCCAGCACGCAGAGACTGGCGACCAGATACAGCGGAGAAAACGGCAGTTCGGTCAAACGGCTCGGGCGATAGAAGGAGCGGCGGAACACGCCGAGCAGGGCGGCCGTAAACGTCATCAGCGTGGCTTCTTCCCAGTCGAAGCCTTTGAGTAGCGAGAGCAGGGCGCCGACCAGCAGCAGAATGACGGTCAGCATCCACGCCGCCGACAGGCGTCGGCGCAGACCCTGCGCGAGTAACAGACAGAGGACGCCGATCAGGCTGGCGCCAAAGTGCGAGGCATCGACCAGACGATGCGGGATCAGAAAACCGATGTGCTCCAGGCGCGTGTCGATTTCCGGTGTGGCGCCGGAAAACAGCAGCACCACGCCAGACAGAAACACCAGCACCGCCAGAACCGGCGCGGCCAGACCGGACGCCGCGCGCATGGTCTGGGATTGGAACAGGCGCTGGCCTTCGTTGATCAGCAGCAATACGCAAGCGACCAGCAGCGGCAGCACCACGTAGATCAGGCGATACAGCAGCAGTGCGGCTGCCAGTGGGGCGGCGCCAAGCTTGTCGGCAAATGCGGCGAGCAGAATTGCTTCGAATACACCGACGCCGCCAGGTACATGACTGAGGACACCGGCGGCGAGTGCCAGCAGATACACCAGCAGGAACGGCGCAAACGGCGGCGCTTCCGGTAGCAATAAATAGAGAACGGTGGCGGCAGCCGCGACATCGAGAGCGGTGATCACCAGTTGCAGGAACGTTAGGCGCCGACCCGGCAGACGCAGGGTGCGCCGCCCGGCACGAACCAGCAAATTGTCGGGGTAGGGTTGTTCCGGCAGACGACGGCGATAGATGCCGATCGCCAGCACTGCACCGAGGATCAGTACGGCAGCGGCGACCGAGCCGAGCAAGACTTCGGACAGTCCCAGCGCTTGCGAGGCGGCGGGCAGGTTGCTCAGGGTGGCCAGCGCTGCCAGTGGCGGCAAGGCGCAGCCCAGCGAGAGGCTGGCAAATAGCGTCATGTGCGCAACTTCCGACGCACCGACGCCCAGTCGCGCATATAAACGATAACGAACCGAGCCGCCGGACAGCAGCGACAGACCAATGGCATTGCCAATCGCAAATGCAGTGAAGCCGCCGAGCGCGAGGGTGCGCGGCGGCAGTTTCACGCCAGCGTAGCGGCTGGCCGACCATTCATAGCCGAGCAGAATGATGAAACCGACCACGGTCGCGCCAATGGCGCCAAGCAGGGCGGGCTTCGGCACGTCAAGAATCGAGTCATGCAATGCGTCGAGATCAAGCTCGGCGAGCAGATGGCGGCAGGCAATCAGGGCAATGGCAAACAGCAGCAACGTGACGGCCAGACCGATCGGCTGACGGTATTTGCTTAATCGATCCAGCCAGCGCAAACGCTCGGGTTTGATCGGTTGTTCTGCTGTAACGGTGTCTTGTGGATCAGACGAGTTGGCGCGCATCAATCACCTCTTGGATTGTGCGCGACAGGATGGAGGTATCCAGCCAAGTTACCAATCCCTGTAGAAAAAAATAATCACAAAATACTACGCCTCTCGTCGGGCATCGGCGAGGGCAGTTCCTGGATTGCAGAAACCCTGTCTGCGACTCAAGCATAGTCGCAAGTCAGTGGTTCTGATGATCCCCAGCGGTTCACTGCACAGTGACAGATCATTGTTGCGAAAGGACTTTTTCAACAGATACAAAAAAGGCCACTCTTTCGAGTAGCCTTTTTTGATGTTTGGTTGCGGGAGCCGGATTTGAACCGACGACCTTCGGGTTATGAGCCC
>NZ_RCNZ01000002.1:0-12761 GCF_004307525.1 Pseudomonas sp. Sample_21
CCACCCAGGTTCGGGTTGCGCGCCAGATTGCGCACGGTACGAATCGGGATGTAGGCGTCGGTGGCGGTAATCGCCACACCGCAGCCATAACTGTGGGTCAGCGCCACCACGTCATCGACGTGCGGGTACTTCGGCAGCAACTCTTCCTTGATGCGCTTGACCGCATGATCGAGCACGCCGGTGACGCACTGCACGGTGGTGGTGATGCCGAGAATGTTGCGCGTGCCGACGGTGCCGTCGGCGTTGCGATAACCCTCGAACGTGAAGCCTTCCAGCGGTGCCTGCGCATCCGGCACATCGGTGGACAGCGGCAAGCTGTCCAGCGGCGGCGCGGTGGGCATGCGCAGTTGATCTTCCTTGACCCAACTGCCGCGACGGATCGGCTGCAAGGCGTAGCCGATGATCTGCCCATAACGAATCACCGGGCCGCCTTCGGGAATATCCTCCAGGGTGACCTTGTGGCTCTGCGGTACGAAATCCAGCGTGACCAGGCCGTCGGCGAACTCGGTACCGGCCGGTACGCCCTGATCGTTGACCACCACTACAACGTTGTCCCGCTCGTGCAGGCGGATGTAGCGCGGCGAGTCGGAATGTTCAATCAACTGCATGACGCCGCTCCTCAGGAATGCGCTTGAGACAAATTGCCGGTGGCTTCATTGCCGCCCTTGGCTGGCGGCTCTTTCAACACCACACGCTTGATCGGGCCGACGATTACCAGATAGCTGAACACCGCGACCAGTGCGTTGGCGCCGACAAACACCAGCGCCCACTTGAACGAGCCGGTGGAGCTGATGATGTAGCCGATCACGATCGGCGTGGTGATCGAAGCGATGTTGCCGAAGGTGTTGAACAGGCCACCGCTCAGACCGGCGATCTGTTTCGGCGAAGTGTCGGAAACCACCGCCCAGCCCAGTGCGCCAACGCCTTTGCCGAAGAATGCCAGAGCCATGAAGCCCACGACCATCCATTCCACTTCAACATAGTTGCACGCGACGATGCTGCTCGACACCAGCAGGCCGGCGATGATCGGCGCCTTGCGGGCGAAGGTCAGCGAATGGCCCTTGCGCAGCAGGTAATCGGAAATCACCCCGCCGAGCACGCCGCCGATAAAGCCGCAGATCGCCGGCAACGAAGCGATGAAACCGGCCTTGAGAATGGTCATGCCTCGCTCTTGCACCAGATACACCGGGAACCAGGTCAGGAAGAAATAGGTGATGCCGTTGATGCAGTACTGGCCCAGATACACGCCAAGCATCATGCGATTGGTCAGCAGCTGACGGATGTAATCCCACTTCGGACCGTCGGACTTCTTGCCCTTCTGATCCATGTCGACCATGCCGCCGTTGTCAGCGATGTGCTTGAACTCGGCCTCGTTGACCCGTGGGTGTTCGCGCGGGCTGTAGATGACTTTCAGCCACACCAGCGAGAACACGATACCGAGGATACCCATGACGATGAACACGTGCTCCCAGCCGAAGCTGTAGACGATCCAGCCCATCAACGGCGCGAACAGCACGGTGGCAAAGTATTGCGCCGAGTTGAAGATTGCCGAAGCGGTGCCGCGTTCAGCGGTCGGGAACCACGCCGCCACGATGCGCGCGTTGCCGGGGAACGATGGCGCTTCGGCCAGGCCCACCAGAAAGCGCAACATGAACAGCGCAACCACTGCCGTGGACATGCCGAATTCACCGACGAAGCCTTGCAGCACGGTGAACAGCGACCAGGTGAAAATGCTCAGGGCATAGACTTTTTTCGAGCCGAAGCGATCGAGCAGCCAGCCACCGGGAATTTGCCCGGCGACGTAGGCCCAACCGAATGCGGAGAAGATGTAGCCGAGGGTGACGGCGTCAATGCCAAGGTCCTTTTGCAGGCTGGAGCCGGCAATGGCGATCGTGGCACGGTCGGCGTAATTGATCGTGGTCACCAGAAACAGCATGAGCAGGATCAAATAGCGGACGTGAGTCGGCTTGGAGGATTGCATGCAGATGTACTCCCACTGATTATTTTTATGCGGGTAAAACATTCTTTGGTCTTGTGCCGCGCAGGGCCTCAGGCGATGGCCCGGCGCGGGTGCAGCGGGGTTACGATCCGATGTAACTGGTCTTCACGACCGTGTAGAACTCTTGTGCATAGCGGCCCTGCTCACGGGAGCCGTAGGACGAGCCTTTACGCCCGCCGAACGGTACGTGGTAATCCACACCGGCGGTCGGCAGATTGACCATCACCATCCCGGCCTGGGAGTGGCGCTTGAAGTGGTTGGCGTACTTCAGCGAGGTGGTGGCGATGCCGGCCGACAAGCCGAATTCGGTGTCGTTGGCCATTGCCAGCGCAGCTTCGTAATCGGCCACACGAACAATGTTGGCCACCGGGCCGAAAATTTCTTCGCGGCTGATGCGCATCGACGCTTCGCTGTCGGCAAACAGGGTTGGCGCGAGGAAGTAGCCCTCGGTGTCGCAAGTCACCACACCACCGCCGCTGACCAGACGTGCACCTTCGGACTGGCCGATGTCGATGTACTTCATGTCCTGTTCAAGCTGCGCCTGGGAAACCACCGGACCTATGTCGGTGCCGGCTTTCAGCGCGTGGCCGACCTTGATCGACTTCATGCGCTCGGCCATCGCTTCAACGAACTTGTCGTGAATGCCGGCGGTGACGATCAGACGGCTCGACGCTGTGCAGCGCTGGCCGGTGGAGTAGAACGCGCTCTGCACCGACAGCTCGACCGCTTGCTTGAGGTCGGCGTCGTCGAGAATGATCTGCGGGTTCTTGCCGCCCATTTCCAGCTGCACCTTGGCCTGGCGCGAAACACAGTTGACCGCGATCTGACGACCCACGCCCACCGAACCGGTGAAACTGATGCCGTCGACTTTCGGGCTGTTGACCAACGCCTCGCCAACCACGCGACCGCTGCCCATCACCAGGTTGAACACACCGGCCGGGAAGCCCGCGCGGGAAATGATTTCCGCCAGCGCCCAGGCGCAGCCCGGCACCAGATCGGCAGGCTTGAGTACGACGCAGTTGCCATAGGCCAGGGCCGGAGCAATTTTCCACGCCGGGATGGCAATCGGGAAGTTCCACGGCGTGATCAGACCGACCACGCCCAGCGCTTCACGGGTGACTTCGACGTTGACGCCCGGGCGTACCGACGGCACGTAGTCACCGGACAGGCGCAGGCATTCACCGGCGAAGAATTTGAAAATGTTGCCGGCGCGGGTCACTTCACCGATCGCCTCCGGCAGGGTCTTGCCTTCTTCACGGGCCAGCAGCGTGCCGAGCTCTTCGCGACGGGCGAGAATTTCCGTGCCGACTTTATCCAGCGAATCGTGACGGGCCTGAATGCCCGAAGTGGAATACGCCGGGAACGCAGCGCGAGCAGCGTCGATGGCGGCGTTGACCTGGGTCAGGTCAGCCTTGGCGTAATCGCCGATGGTGTCGCTGAGTTCGGACGGGTTGATGTTGGCCGAGTAATCGGCACCGGCGACCCATTCGCCATTGATGTAGTTGTCGTAGCGTTTTGCAGTTGTCACAGGGCAGCCCTCAACTCTAAAAGCCTTCACGCAAAAAGCCGCTGATTGCTCAGCGGCCTCGCTTTTCTCGTTTATTGCGCGCCTTGCTTGTCGATCAGCGCGGCGAGCATTTCGTACTCTTCGCCGGTCAGGTCGGTCAGCGGCGCACGCACCGGACCTGCGTCATAGCCGGCGATTTTTGCACCTGCCTTGACGATGCTCACGGCGTAACCGGCCTTGCGGTTGCGGATGTCCAGGTACGGCAGGAAGAAGTCGTCGATGATCTTGCCGACGGTGGCGTGATCTTCGCGAGCGATCGCGTGGTAGAAGTCCATCGCGGTTTTCGGGATGAAGTTGAACACCGCCGAGGAGTAGACCGGCACGCCCAACGCCTTGTAGGCAGCGGCGTAGACTTCGGCGGTCGGCAAACCACCCAGGTAGCTGAACCGATCACCGAGGCGGCGACGGATCGACACCATCAACTCGATATCGCCCAGGCCATCCTTGTAGCCGATCAGGTTCGGGCAGCGCTCGGCCAGACGTTCCAGCAGCGGCGCGTTGAGGCGGCAAACGTTGCGGTTGTAGACGACCACGCCGATCTTCACCGATTTGCACACGGCCTCAACGTGGGCGGCAACACCGTCCTGGCTCGCTTCGGTCAGGTAGTGCGGCAGCAGCAGCAGGCCTTTGGCGCCCAGACGCTCGGCTTCCTGAGCGTATTCGATGGCCTGGCGGGTCGAACCACCGACGCCGGCGAGGATCGGCACGCTGGTTGCGCAGGTGTCGACGGCAGTCTTGATGATTTCCGAGTATTCGCTGGCGGCCAGGGAGAAGAACTCACCGGTGCCGCCGGCGGCGAACAGAGCCGAAGCGCCATACGGAGCCAGCCATTCCAGGCGTTTGATGTAGCCCGCGCGGTTGAAATCGCCCTGCGCGTTGAAATCGGTCACCGGGAAAGACAGCAGGCCGGCAGAGAGGATGGACTTCAGTTCTTGTGGATTCATTATTCGAACACCCTGGTAGCAACGTTTTATTGTGAGTGGACCGTTCAGCCTTCGCCGAAGTTGTAGGTCATCGTACAACTTAAAAAGTAACCGTCAACTGCATTTCATCGTTGGCAGGGCTTTTTTGTCCGACAAAAGCGCTGTTTATGCTTCTGGAAATCGCTGGAAGGCCCGTCCTTGAAGCATTTTCTCGCGGAAATATCTGGTCTGGATTCGTTTAATTCTGAGGGGACCAGCGGCTCGTAAAGTACGTCGACTGCCACGAAGGATCGTGGCGGACCACTCAAAGGAAGCCGCTATGTCGATGCATTTTGCCGCCCCCACCCTCACCCACGTCGCCCCTGCGCAAGACGACTGCGTGACACTTCAGCTCTCGCAACTGCCGGACATCCTCACCGTGCAGGTGCCGGATTCCAGCGATTTCGCAGCGAACTGGAGCGTCTACGCGATTCTCGGCAGTGATGGCGAGGAACCCGAATGGGAAGGTGATGAGGTGGACACTGGCGCCTGGGACGACGCCGAGGATGAAATGGAGAAGCTGTTCGACATCGAGGTGCAACTGCCGAAAGAGGCGCTGCAACCGTATCTGAACCGCGAGGTGGAGCTGCGTTACAAGTTCCGCGATGAGTCGAGTATGGAGCCGTATTCGCAGGCGTTGAGGTTGCGGATCGAGGCGTGAACACGATGTTTCTCATCACCATTTCACGTTTCCAGACGTAGCCGCTTTGCGTGACGACCGTTGGTCAGGACTGGTATTTCTAACAGGTGCGCAAGAAGGGGCGTAACTGAGCTAATGACCGCAGGGGATAGCGAACCGGCCCCTATCGTAGCGCGTCATTACTACGGAATTAAAAGGTTTGATTAGGTATAAAAGGAATTTCAATCATGACTCCAAAAGCAACAAACCTCGCCCCGCCTCAACTTCTCGAAGCCACCGTGCATGACGGGAAACTCAAGCTTTACATCCATAATTTGGTTGACCCTGCTCACGGCATCGTCGAGTCGTACCCAGATGTTATGGAGGGAGACAAGGTCATCTTCGAGGTGAGCACTTCCACAGGGAACCAAGATAAGCAGGAGCTCGAAGTAAAATCACCCACCGATGCCTCATTTGTATTCAATATTGCGAAAAAAATCTTTGCAGAAAAATTTGAGCCGGGTGCCATCGCTACATTGAGCTATAGCGTGCAGAGATCATCTGGTAATACTGCACCGTCTGAAAAGCAGAAGGTTTATCTCGAACTCTGACAACATCACCCCTGCGCCTGCGCCTCTTCATGGGCCTGGCGCAGTCTTTCGCGGCTGTTGGTCAGGTGCAGACGCATCGCCGCACGCGCGGCATCGGAGTCCTGACGGGCAATCGCGTCGTAGATTTCCTCGTGCTCGCGGCTCAGGCGGCCCATGTAGTGCTGCTGGTCATCATGAGCCAAACGCGCCGAGTTCAGCCGCGTACGTGGAATGATGCTGGTGCCAAGGTGGGTCATGATGTCGGTGAAGTAGCGGTTGCCGGTGGACAGGGCGATTTCCAGGTGGAAAGCGAAGTCCGACGACACCGCATCGCTGGCATGGGAGGCGCTTTCGTTCAAGGCGTCGAGGGCGGCGCGCATGGTTGCCAGTTGCTCGGGGCTGCGGCGTTGCGCGGCAAGGCCGGCGGATTCGACTTCGAGGCTGATGCGCAATTCGAGGATCGCCAGCACGTCACGCAGGGTGACCACGGTGGCCGGATCGATACGGAAACCGCTCGGGCTCGGCGTATCGAGAACAAAGGTGCCGATGCCGTGGCGGGTTTCCACCTGACCGGCGGCCTGCAGACGGGAAATCGCCTCGCGGACCACGGTGCGGCTGACGCCATGGGCTTCCATGATTGCCGACTCGGTGGGCAATTTGTCGCCACGCTTGAGCAGGCCATCACGGATCTGCTCGCTCAACACCGTCACCAATTCCTGGGCGAGGCTGCGGCGCTTGCGGGGGAGGCGCGGGGTGTCGATCAGCTTTTCCATGGTCTGCATCTTGTCTCGAAAGTTCGGCTTGGCGCCATCATAGCTCAAGCGAGTTGTACGATCACTGGGCAGATTACATTACCCCACTGTGGGAGCGAGCCTGCTCGCGAAAGCGGTGGTTCAGACGACAGATTCGTCGACCAAGACGGCCCCTTCGCGAGCAGGCTCGCTCCCACAGGTGAGTGTTCAGACAGTTATGGCCTGTTCGACCAGACGACCGCTGTCGATCCGCACATGCCGTGGATGGAATCGTTTCAAACTGCTTCGGTGACCGACGCTGACGATGCTCAGACCCGGAATCTCGTCAATCAACGCTTGATACAAGGTCGCCTCATCCTCTTCATCCATCGCCGATGTAGCCTCGTCCATGTACAGCCATTGCGGTGCATAAAGGAGCGCGCGGGCGAAGGCCAGGCGTTGTTGCTCGCCCGGCGAGAGCATGCGCTGCCAGTGATTGGCTTCATCCAGCCGCCCAACCAAGTGCGGCAGACGACAGGTTTCCAGCACCTGTGCATAACGCTCCAGCGCGTAGGTATCGCCCGGCTGTGGATAACTCAACGCTTCACGCAATGTGCCGATCGGCAGATAAGGCTTCTGCGGCAGGAACAGATAACGCGCCGCCGGTAAACGAATATTGCCGTGCCCCGCCGGCCACAAATGCCCCATCGCCCGCAGCAATGTCGACTTGCCGCTGCCGGAACGGCCGCTGAGCATCACGCGCTCACCCGGCTCAACGGTCATGTCAGCGTCGGTCAGCAGGTGACGACCATCGGCCAGATCCAGGCCGAGGTTGTGCACCTGCAACTCACTGCCCTGATTCTGCACGTCGATGGCCGGGGTGCGTTGTTCGTTGTCGCTCATGGCCTGACGGAAACTCAGCAAACGATCACAGGTGGCGCGCCACGCGGCGAGATCCGAGTAGGCGGTGATGAACCAGCTGAAATTCTCCTGCACGTTGCCGAACGCCGAGTTGATTTGCATCAGCTCGCCCAGTTCGATCTTGCCGGACAGATAGCGCGGTGCGGCGACGACAAACGGGAAAATGATTGCGATCTGACCGTAACCGGAGGTGAAGAACGTCAGGCGCTTGGACACGCGCATGATGTCCCAGAAATTGTGCCAGACCAGCCCGAAGCGGTTGCTCAGGCGGCGGTTCTCATTCGGTTCGCCGTTGTACAAGGCGATGCTTTCCGCGTTCTCACGCACGCGCACCATGGAAAAACGCAGGTCTGCTTCGAAGCGTTGTTGCTTGTTGTTCAGACCGATCAGACGGCGACCGATCAAATGCGTCAGCCAACTGCCCACCGCCGCATACAACAGCGCACACCAGAACATGTAGCCGGGAATTTCGATGCCGAACACTTCGATACTGCCCGACACGCCCCACAAAATGATCGAGAACGACACCAGACTGACAATCGTGCGCAGCAGCCCGAGGCCCAGGCTCAGGGTGTTGGCGGTGTAAGTGTTGAGGTCTTCGGAAATCCGCTGGTCGGGGTTATCGGTATAACCGCCCTGCTCCAGCTGATAGTAATTCTTGTGGTCTAGCCAGCGCTTGAAGTGCTTTTCGGTCAGCCAAGCCCGCCAGCGGATCGTCAGCATCTGCGTCAGATACAAGCGATACACCGCGCCGAGAATCGCCACCGTCGCGATGCCGCAGAAATACAGGATCAACTGCCAGAACGCGGCTTCATCCTTTCTCTGCAAAGCGTTGTAGAAATCCTTGTACCAACTGTTGATCCACACCGAGATCGCTACGCTGAACAGCGTCAGCGCAATTACGGCAATCAGCAACGTCCAGGCCTTGCCCTTCTCTTCGCTGCGCCAGTAAGGCGTGGTCATCGCCCAGACTTTGCGAAAAAACTGCCCGCGCACAGCATCGTTGACCGCGGAATATTCAGCGTTCTGATTCATGGATAAGGCTCGATAGTAAAAAGAACGGACACGCGCCGATCATAGATGATCGGCGCGTTTTATCGCGAGGGCTGGCGATAGTCGTTCAGCGCAGGTTCAGCGACGAACCGGACGCTTCTGCAATTTGCGCTGCAAGGTGCGGCGGTGCATGCCCAGCGCGCGGGCCGTGGCGGAAATGTTGCCTTCGTGCTCGGTGAGCACGCGCTGGATGTGCTCCCATTGCAGGCGATCGACCGACATCGGGTTTTCCGGCACCAGACTGTCGAGGTCGGCATGCTCGGACAGCAGCGCGGCCAGCACGTCGTCGGCATCGGCGGGTTTGCACAGATAGTTGCAGGCGCCACGCTTGATCGCCTCGACTGCCGTGGCAATGCTCGAATAACCGGTGAGGATCACCACGCGCATTTCCGGATCGAGTTCCAGCAGCTTGGGCAGCAGAACCAGACCGGAATCGCCGTCCATTTTCAGGTCCAGCGCGGCGTAGTCAGGCAGATCGGCCTGGGCGATGGTGAGGCCTTCTTCCGCAGAACCGGCAGTGCTGACGCGAAAGCCGCGGCGGGCCATGGCGCGGGCCATGACGCGGGTGAAGGTCGCGTCATCGTCGACCAGCAGCAGATGCGGCAGTTCTTCGCCTTCGACTTGGATTTCGTCACTCATGTTGGTCTCCTCGGGCGCCGTGGGGCAGGCGCAGCTCGGTGAGCGTGCCGCCTTCCTCATGACTATAGAGTTTCACTGAGCCGCCGGCGCGTGTCACGCTGGCCTTGCTCAAAAACAGGCCCAGGCCGAAACCTTTGCCCTTGGTGGTAAAAAACGGCTTGCCGATCTGCTCGGCGATGGCCAGCGGCACACCGGCGCCGTGGTCGCGAATGCTGATGGTCAAAGTCTCTGCGTCCCAGTCCAGCGTCACCTGGAGATTTTCCGGGCAGGCGTCAGCGGCGTTATTGAGCAGATTCAGCAAAGCCTGGGTCAGATCCGGCGGCGGCGCCATGCGCGGCACCGCCCCCTGGCCGAGACGCTGGAAGCGGTAACTGGCTTCCGGGCGCATCAGGTGCCAACGGTTCAACGCCTCGTCGAGCCAGTCGGTAACGTCCTGCATCTCCACCGCCAGACGCCGATTGGCCTCAGCGGCGCGGACCAGTTGCTGCAAGGTTTCCTTGCACAGCTTGACCTGATCCTGCAGCACTTTCAGATCATCCTGCAGCAACGCATCGGGGTGATCCTGCTGCATTTCCTTGAGCAACACGCTCATGGTCGCCAGCGGCGTACCCAACTCATGCGCCGCACCGGCGGCCTGGGTCGCAACGGCGAGCAGCTGCTGATCGCGCAGGCCTTCTTCGCGGCGAATCGCGCGCAATTCTTCCTGCCGGCGCAGCTCTTCAGCCATACGCGCGGCGAAGAACGTGATGACCGCAGCAGCCAGGGCAAAGCTCAGCCACATGCCGTAGATCTGCAGATTCTCACGGGCGACCGGCAGGGTTTCCAGCGGATAGAAACGCGTCAGCATCAGCGTGTACAGCGCCAGCGCGATACCGGACAGAATCACCGAATAACGCCACGGCAACGTCACCGCCGCGATCGTCAGCGGCACCAGATAATAGGAAACGAACGGGTTGGTCGAACCGCCGGAGAAATACAGCAGCGCACTGTGAATCACCAGATCGCAGGCCAGTTGCAGCGCGTACTCAAGCTCGGTCACCGGCCACGATGTGCGCAGGCGCACGGCAGTGAATACGCAGAGCAGAATCGAACAGCCCAGGGTCATCGCCAATTGCACCCACGGCAAAGGCAACAATTGCAGCCAGTAGGCCAGGCCCACGGACCCGGCCTGCGCGGCGAGCACCAGGGTGCGGATGAAAGTCAGCCGCCAGAGGTTCTGGCGAGTGGCGGAAGTCAGTTGTACGGGGGCGAGCATGAGCTCTCCTGATGAGCGCTCCAGGCGGATCGCACGGAGTATAACCAACGCGCGGGGTTCAGAGGCGAAAGTGCGGCAAACGACCACATGGCGACGATGGAGAATTCATCTGAGTTGAAGAAGATTCCGAGGGCTATTGGACATCAATTGTGGCGAGGGGATTTATCCCCGCTGGGTGGCGGAGCCGCCCCCAAATCATGCGACCTCATTTAACCAGACATACCGCATCAGCCGGATTTGCGACTGCTGCGCAGCCGAACGGGGATAAATCCCCTCGCCACAGAAGCACTCCCCACTGCGCGCAGGTATCTGTATAGAAGTTGTAACTGGGCGAACCGGATCATAGAAGTTAGAGTCTGATGGTTCACGCAGGCCGCGACCCATCACCTGCGCCTCATTCAAGGAGCCTTCATGCACACATTTCGCCGCAGCGCCGCCCTCCTCGCCCTGACCGTCGGCAGCGTCGCCAGCCTCCCGGCGCTGGCCGCCGATGAGCTGCACTACAACCAGATTTCCCTGCGCGCCGAAGTCAGCCAGGAAGTGGCCCGCGACCAGATGATCGTGACGCTCTATACCGAAGAGCAGAACACCGACCCGGCCAAACTCGCCGCCGCCATCAGCACCACCATGAACAAGGCCACCGCCCAGGCCAAACAAGTCAAAGACATCACCTTGCGCACGGGCAGCCGCAACAGCTATCCGATCTACGACACCAAAGGCCAGAAAATCACCGGCTGGCGCGAACGCGCCGAACTGCGCCTGGAAAGCACCGACTTCGCCGCCCTGTCCAAACTCACCGGCGAGCTGCTGACCGACCTGAAAATGGGCGGCATGGACTTCGCCATCGCCGACCCGACCCGCAAGGCCAGCGAAGACCAGTTGCTCAAAGAAGCCGTCACTGCCTTCAAGACCCGCGCCCAACTGGCCACCGACGCCCTGGGCGGCAAGGGTTATAAAATCGTCAACCTGAACCTCAACAGCAACGGTTACCCACAACCGTACCTGCGCGCGCCGATGATGATGAAAGCCGCAGCCATGGATTCCGCGCCGGTGACGCCTGAGGTCGAAGCCGGCACCAGCCAGGTCAGCATGACCGCCGATGGCTCGATTGAAGTGTTGATGCAGTGATTTAAGCTTGGCTGAATGAAGGACCGGCAATCAGTAAATGGTTGCCGGTTTTTTTGTGCCTGGGTTTTGTAGTGAATGATCCACCGCTTTCGCGAGCAGGCTCGCTCCCACAGGTTGAACGCATTTGAATGTGGGAGCGAGCCTGCTCGCGAAGAACGATGACGCGGACTCAAGCCTGCGGATCAACCCGATCCAGCGCCCGATTCACCGCCAGCTCCGCCAGCATGATGATCTGCTGAATCGCCAGCGCCGTATTGCGCTGCGGACGACCGAGCTGATCGGCGAAATCGCTGGCCAGCGTATTGGCTGAAGCAAGGGACTCACAGGCGTGAGCCAGCAGGCTTTCGGTGTCGATGTCGGGCTGGACCAGAAACATCGTGCCGGGCGGATGGGGTTTGCCGGGTGGCGGGCAGAGATAGAAATCGAGGGCACGCTTGATGGCTTCGCGGTTCTTCGCGAGATCGTCGGCGCGCAGCGCGGCTTCGAGGGGGGTTGAGGTTTCTTCGGGTGGGTCGGGGACTGGTTTGCTCATGCGCTTCACCTATGAGGTTGAGCCATCTCGATGCCGTTTCTCACACGGCGAAGAGGTGGCAGCTTTGTGCGGGGTGAGAAAACCGGTCATAGGCACCCGGCCGGACATAAGCCCGCCCGCACAGAGCCGCCATAACGCACTTGCAGGCAGCAAACTTGCTGGCGGCAATTATGCGGATCTGGGCACTGAATGACTATGAATGTCGGGTTCTCACACCCGATCGCTGAACAACCAGCGACGACCCAAGCCTAGAGAGCGCACGTCCGACGGACAACCTGAAAACCTTGTGGGAAGGTTCTGGCTGTTCCGCAGCGGATTTAAACAGCCAAAAAGCAAACCCTCACCCTAACCCTCTCCCAGAGGGAGAGGGGACTGACCGAGGTGTTTGGGGGAGATACGCCAACGTGAAACTCCGAGTCGAACTCAGGATTTGAAAAGCACACAAATCAGCCCCCTCTCCTCGGGGAGAGGGCTGGGGTGAGGGGCAAATCCACAACAAAAATAACGCCGAACACCCGCTCTTCACCACTCAATAGGCCGAGTGTCAGCTCGCCTGCTGTTGATCTTGTTCCACCGGCGACGTCGGAAGGCTGAGTGGAGGGATTGATCCGGGTGTGGGAGCGCAGCGACCGTTCGACGAAGTCGAACACAGCGGAAGGAGGTGCAGCGAAGCAAACCGTAGCCGCTGCGCCCGGGTCGATCCCGGAGCAAAGGAACCCGAGCCTGCGAGGGCCGAACGTAGGAGCAAGCCTTTTGGGTTACCTT